>CAXNNN010000040.1:0-13328 GCA_964203095.1 Verrucomicrobiaceae bacterium
ACCCCTGGCTTGTATCGAATGGCGCGATCCCGGGAACAAACCTTTTTCGGAGAGTGATTGACCTGGCACGGTCCTCATGAATGATCATTACACGCTCATGCAGTCGCCCTGGCAGATCCTTGAACTCAATCCCGACATCGCCACCGAAAAGGAGGTCAAGGTGGCCTATTCGCGCCTGATCAAGCTGCATCGGCCTGACAGTGATCCCGAGGGGTTTCAGCGCGTGCGCGAGGCGTATGAGATCGCCCTTTCCATGCTGCGCCAGCGTCGCGATGAGCCGCCATGCGAGGAGCAGATGGCCGCCGACACCCCGGCAGCGCCCGATAAACCGGTCGTGGAGCCGCTGCCGCTGCGGAGTGTGCCGCCCGCCTTGATAGAGGCGGAGCTGGCTGTAAGCAGCGCGCTAGGGGCCGATGATCAGCTTGCTGCCACCAAGGCGATCAGCGCTCTGTTCTTCGCCTGTCGCAGTTTGGAGACGGGCGCGGCTGCCATTCAGCTCTGGCAGGAAAGCCTGCACCGCGTGACCCGTGGTCGCAGTGCCCTGGCCGCGTTGGGCGTGACCACGCCGCAGTTGATCGCGGAGCTGGAGTCCGGCAGCTCAGTGATCACCCACGCCTGCATCGGCCACTGGGAGCAGGTGCAAGACGTGGCCAATCTCAGCCATCTTGGCAATGAAGTGCTGGCCCATGCCGCGCGGTTGCACGGGCCTGAAACGGCCATCGTGGCTTTGCGCCTGGGCGTGGAGACCGGCTTCGCCTTTCCGACGCTGGCGACGAACCTGATCAATTTCGCCTTCCCGCACCTGGATCGCGAAACGCGTGAGCGCTTCCTGCCGCAGGTGGAGCAGCAGGTGCGCTTGGGCACCGTTTTCGCCGACTTCCGCGATGACCAGCAAGCCTTCTGGCGTCAGCGCTTTCGGCTTTCCGAGGAAGAGTGGAACTGGTCGGACCCACCGTCAGAGGCGGCGATCGAATACCTCGTCGGCTCACGCAGCGAGACATGGGAAGGCTTTGGCGTGATCAAACAACTGGCCCCTGCCGACTGGTTCACGCGCCTCGAAAAAGCCGTAAGCCGCAAGCGTGGTGGTGTCTTGGGCCGATGGAAAACGATGAAGCTCGGGGAGGCGCAAGCGCCGCAGAAATCTCGCCGCCGAAAGGGCTGGTGGGCACTGCTTGCTGCCTTCATGGTGATCAGGCTGGCGATGGTAAGTTATGAGAATATTCAAAGCATCGCCAAGCCTTCGAGTGAAGGGTCTTCCTCAGATAGTTCAGCCCGGCGGCAAGCTGACGAGACGGACGTGGAATATCTCCAGCGCTTGCTGCGCGGCCTGAAGAACACGCCGACCGAAGCTAGCGAGACGCCATCCGGCTCCTGGTCCACCCTGCCTTTCACCTCCCCAAGTGCCACGCTGAAACTGCCCACGAACTATGAGATGGGCCAGCAGGCTTGCACGCTGCGCGCGGCCGAACTGTGCACGGCGAACCCGGCGCTGGATCGTTGGGTGGGCTTGCTGAGCACCATGCAGGAGAACGCTTGGCCTGAACTCGCGAAGGGTGGCAAGGATGCGGACAAGAAGCTGGAGTCCTTCCGCGTGGAGGTGCGGCAGTTGATTGCTGGCATCGCACGCACAGAGTCGGACGCGATGGCTATCCAGGTCTTGGAATTGCTGCTGATGGACGGGAAAATTGACCACATCATCAAGGAGCAAACCTTGCTGCACCAGATGGACACGCAGGTGCTAAGCAGCTATCTGCCGCAGTGGGAACTCGCAGCCAAGGCCTCCCCGCAACAGGCCCAGCTCATCGCCGCTGCTGCGCGTCGCTACCTGGAGGCGCGGGGTCGCAGTCTCGCCACGAGCGACGACGAGTATCAGCGCCTGAAACGGCTGGAAGTGGCCGCTTTGCGCTGATCATTCAATCACGACCCTGCCGGATAGTATGGGTGAAGTGTTGATGGTCTCCGGGAAGGCGGGAATCTGCGGCAGCGTGAAGAAGCCGACCGCCTTAGTCGGACCCGTCAAGGGCCGGACGACGCACCCTTCGTAGCTGATCAGCCGGTTCAAGCTGCCATCGACCAGCGTGAACCTGCCGCTGAACAGTCCCGTGGCCGTGTTCCGCGTTAGCGTAGCTTTCGCTGGATTCGCCGGGCTGCCCGCAGTGGGCAGAATGATCAGATTCAGGTCGGTGAAGGTGAAAGCCGAGATGTTTGGATTGATGGCAGCCAGCGCTAGGCCGCCTTGTGAGAACAGCAGTTTCGCACCGGTCGTCACTGGCGGCAGCCCGAGGATGGTATAGCCCTGCGAGGATGGGGCTAGGTATTTACCGAAGACGTCCAGCGTCAGTGCGCCAAACCCATCGCCATAGGTGCGGGACGCGCTGGTTGGTTTTGACCAAGTGGGGTTGCCGGAAATAGCGTTTTCGGTGAAGGCGAGATTGGAATCCAGAGTGAGGTTCAGTTGGCCAACGACTGAGCCCAAGTGGTTGTAGAGGGACTGGTAGAGCAGGATTTGGCCGTCTGCACCGAGGAAGCCGGAAGTTAGGAGAGCTTGACCATCACTGGTTTTGCCGGCCAGGGTCAGAGTCCCGTCGGGGGCGATGGTGGAGGTGAGGTAACCATCCCCTTGGGGTAGAGCATTGTCGCCAATGTCCGATAGATCAAGCTTGAGCCCGAATGCGTAGTATCCTACGCTTTCCGTGGCAGGGCTGTATGATGCGTTCCAGGCCTGCCGCCAGCCTTCCACGGTCGTTGTCGGACCCCCCGTGCCGAGGGTGCCAGACAGGCTTTGGGTGGCGCCATCCAGGCTCAGAGCCAGCTGTAGGTTGGGTAGGCTAGTGCGGGGTAGGGTAACATTGACCTGTGGATCACTGCCGAAGGTCGTGTCCATCATCCCGATCGCGCTGTAGGACTTCCCTTGCTGGGTGACCTTGACGGTAAAACTGCCGCTGCTGGTCGTGGTCAGGTCCAGCCGCCCCCCCAGGTCGTCATTGACGGTCGCCGCTCG
Source organism: Verrucomicrobiaceae bacterium (assembly GCA_964203095.1). Lineage (GTDB taxonomy): Bacteria > Verrucomicrobiota > Verrucomicrobiia > Verrucomicrobiales > Verrucomicrobiaceae > JAEUHN01. The sequence goes on from CAXNNN010000040.1 coordinate 3,002, forward strand.
GTCAATGAGGCCGATAAAGCTGCCCACGGTGCCCGTCGGCAGGGCCTGCACGACGAGCGCGGCGCTGACGGTGGCGCTGGTGCCGGCGGCATTTGTCGCGCTGGCCCGGACGATAAAGGTGCCAGAGGCGGCGGGCCGCCCGCTGATGACTCCGGTGGTCTTGTTCCAGGTCAATCCTTTCGGCAGACCTGTGAGGTTGAAAGTCGCGGGAAAGTTCGCTGCACCGAGCGTGTAGCTGTAGCTGCCGTCGCTCATCATGGTCGACGGGTAAAGGGTGCTATTCATCACGGGGGGCACCAGCACGTTCAGCGTTTGATTGCCGCCGGTGAGCACGCCACCGGGGGCGGTGACGTCACAGGTGTAAATCGCGGAATCGAGCGGTATCAGGCTGTTAATCATGAGCCTGCTAGCGGTCACTCCGCTGATTCTGCCGCCATTGCTCATAGGCACCCCGGCCTTCTTCCAGAGATAGGTCAAGTTGTTGCCTTGCGCACTGACAGTGAGGGTGGCGGTTTGTCCCTGCGCGATCATGTGTGTGGCGGCGCTGGTGTTCACAACGGCCAGATCGGCGACCGCGCTGATGGCGGTAGCGGTCGGATTGATAGCGGCCACAGAATACTTGCCCGCGCTGCTCAGCGGCACGTTGAACAACGAATAGCTCGCACCGGTGGCGTTATTGATGTTGACTCCATTTTTCCGCCATTGAAAGCTAAGCGGCGAGCTCCCGGTGGCGGCGCTGCTGAAGGCGGTGACCGACTGGCCCAGCGGCACGATTTGGCTCACGGGATCAAGCGTGATCACGGGGGCGACATCGTCACTGTTGACGGTCAGAGTGAACACATTGGCCTTGCCGATGAAGGCCTTCGCGGGCGAGCCGACGGAGACTCTCACGGTTTCTGGGGCCTCGACCAACACATCATTTTTCACCGTGATGGTCAGCGTCTTGAAGCTCTGTCCCGCCGCGAAAGTCAGCGGGGCGGCAGTGATCAGGTAGTCCGCGCTGCTGCCCAGGGTGGCGGTGCTGCCGGTCAGCACGAAAGGAAGGGTGAGCGTGCTGGCCGGAGCAAAGCTCAACTGCACGCCCAGAGCCACCGTGCCCACATCCTCGGTCACCGTTTGAGACGTGATCGTGAAGTTGACCGCTGGCGTCGGCGCGGCAGCGGTGCCGCTGGTCATGATTGTGCCGGAATCACCGACCGCGATGAGTTGGCTGCCCGCCCACTCCACACTGTGCAGGTGTGGTAGCTTGGTGGATGAAGGTATCGGGCGGGTCCAGACGGCGGCCGTGGGCGATGTCAGGATGGTGCGATTCGTGCCCACGGCTACATAAAGGCTGCCCGTCCAGGCCACCCCCTGCAAATTCTGGCCAAAGGCGAGGCTGCGCTGCACCCAGGTCACCGCATTGGTCGAGGTCAGCACGGTATCGGAATCCCCCACGGCGATGAGTTGGGAGCCTGTCCAGGTGACCTCCGAAAGGTCGGTGAAAGGGGAAAGCGTGGCACTGGTCCAGACCAGCCCATCGAGCGATGTCACCACGGTGCCCACCGTGCCGACCGCCACCAGTCGGCTGCCAGTCCACACCACCGAGCGCAAGTCCTGCGCCGTGCCCGAGAACTGCGACGTCCACGCTACTCCGTCGGGCGAGGTCAGGATGGTGCCATTCTCACCCACGGCCACCATTAACGAGCGAGTCCAGGTAACGCCCAGTAGCCGCTCCAGTGAGCCCGATGATTGCGGCGTCCAAGTCACTCCGTCAGGCGAGGTCAGAACCCCGCCGTTTTCGCCTACAGCGACCACGCCATTGCCCACCCAGGCGAGGGCTTCCAGGTCGTCCGTCACGCCACAGCTTTGCACAGTCCAGAGCGCGCCTGAAGGGGAGGTCAGCACCACGCCTTCAGCACCAATCGCGATGAGCTCTTCCCCAGTCCACGCCACATCCCGCAGGTCGGCATTGCTCACCTGCGATTGATTGGTCCAGCTGCTGCCGTTTGGCGAGATCAGGATGATGCCCGAGGCACCGACCGCGACGGTGGTCGCGCCTGCCTGAGTCAGCGCATACAACACCGAGTCCACGCCGGAGACTTGCACCGTCCAGCTCACGCCATCGGGCGAGGTCAAGACACTGCCTCCTGAGCCCACGGCGACCGCCAGCGAACCTGTCCACTTCACGCCCAGAAAGGAATCCGAGCCGCTGCTGTATCGCTGCGTCCAGAGTGCTCCCGTCGGGGAGGTGTGCAGCGTCCCATTCGAAGCCGTGGCGATGAACTGCGCGCCATCATGCGTGATCGAGGTGAAAGTGAGTGCAGGCGACTGCGACGCCAGCGCCCAGGACGTGCCTGTGCTGGAGGTCAGCGTCACGCCCAGCTCACCCACGGCCACCAGACCCGACCCGGTCCATACCACGGCTTTTAGTTCCTCGGCGGTATTGCTGAACCGCGCCGTCCACGTGATGCCCGTGGCAGAAGTCAGCACCGTTCCCTCGTCGCCAATAGTCACCAGGCTGCTGCCAGTCCAGCAGATCGCCTTCAAGTCCTTGGTCGTGCCGGAGGTTCGGGGCGTCCACGCGATGCCGTCGGTCGAGGTGCGAATGCTGCCGCCGTCGCCTACTGCCACGAACTGCGATCCAGTCCAGACCACGCCTGTCAAGGCAAGCGTGGTGCCAGACCAGCGCACCGTCCAGGCCACGCCATTAGGCGAGGTCAGAACCGCTCCATTTTGGCCGACGGCTACCAGTTGCGTGCCCGACCATGCTACGGCTTGCAGGTATTCGTCGGTCGGCAGCGGATTTCGCAGTGTCCAGCTTGTGCCTTGAGCCTGTGCTAGCCCAACAAAAAGCCACAGCCCGGAGCAGGCTGTGGCTGTGAAAACTCGCTTCCAGAGTTCAGGTAACCGCATGATCGTTTTCATAAAACATTCCTCAGTGCTGCCCTTTTCGCTAAAAAAGTATACACATTGTATGACAAACGCCACACGATGTCGAGACGCTTCTTACCGGAAAATGTGGCCCTTGTGGCAGCTTTGTTTCCGAGCACCCTGATCGCCTCGCCCTCAAAGAAAAAGCCCGCCTCGTGGGGAGGCGGGCTTTGCACAGGACTGAACTCAGAGTGTGGTAGACACTACACCTTCCACTCGCCGCGATACTCGCGGGTGAGCCAATTGGTGTCACCGCCGGAGATGAACTCGCGCTTGGTTGGGTTCCACTTGATGTTGGCCCCGTGCCAGTAGGCCATGTTCATGAGGTGGCAGGAGATGACCGTGGTGGCTCCGACTTCGACATCGCAGATCGGCCGTGTGCCGTTGTGGATGGCGTTGATGAAGTCGTCGTGATGGCTGCCCTTGGTTTCGTAGAGCTTGATCTTCGCATCCTTCAGCAACTGCTGCTCGGCCATCGTCGTCTCACGCAGCAGTGTGGTCTTCTTGCAGGCTTCGTCCTTGTTGTCGTAGTAGAACTTGGTCTCGCCCTTCAGCACCACCTTGAACTTGCCACGGTTCACGTGGACCTCGCCATCCGTGCCGTAGAAGGACACGCCAAAGCCTTCGCCATGGGTGAGCACGGTGCCATCGGCATACACGAGCTGTGCTCCGCGGCTGGCCTTTTCATAGTCGGCTGGTGCACGCACCTCGACCGGGCCCGACCCGTCCACACCGAGACCCCATTGGGCGATGTCGATGTGATGCGCACCCCAGTCGGTGATCATGCCGCCACCGAATTCACGCGTCATGCGCCAGTTCGGGAAGCGCTGGGAGGAGCCGCGCTCGCACAGTTCTTCATTGTAGCCCACCAGCGGGCCGGGTCCGCACCAGAGATCCCAATCGAGGCCTTCGGGCTTCGGCTGCTCTGGATACGCGTTCGGCTTGGCTGGGCTACCAAAGGAGGTCGTGATGGTCTGAATCTTGCCGATGACGCCATTACGCACCAACTCAGCGGCGATGCGGAATTCCTTGGACGAGCGCTGCTGCGAGCCGGTCTGGAAGGTCACGCCATTGTCGCGCACAGCCTTGGTCAGCTTCAGCGCTTCGGTGACATTGTGGGTCAGTGGCTTTTCACCGTAGATTTGCTTCTTCGCATTCGCTGCCGCGATGCCGCAAACCGCGTGCCAATGATCGGGCGTGGCGATCACGACGGCGTCGATGTCTGGGCGGGCCAGCAGCTCGCGGAAGTCGTTGTAGGCGGCGCAGTCGCTGGTGCCATACTTCTTGTCCACCTTGCCCTTCGCTTCATCACGACGGAACTTATGCACTTCGGCCACGGCCAGCACCTTCACGTCATCGCGACCCAAAAAGCCGCCCAGATGACCGCCATTCATCTTGCCCAGGCCGATGAAGCCAACGCCAAGCTTTTTGCTGGGTGCGTTCTGTCCGCGCAGTAGGCCGGAGGGCAGGATAAACGGTGCCGCAGCCGCTCCGGCGGCCGTGGTGAGAAAGTGACGACGTGTAGGTATGCTCATGTATTTGATCGTTGAAACGTAATGGAGGATTGCCCACTACGACCAGGACATTCCCATCTTGCCCGAAGAACCGGACAAAATTTAGGCCATTACTGCCACTCCACCTCGTGCGACAGCATTGTGTCGTCATCAAAGGCGAAGCGTCCGGTGAAGTGACGCTTCTCGATGAGCACCTCGCGCAGCCAGAAGGCATCGTCGGCCCACATCTCGTGCAAAGGCAGCGCATTCAGCGGTGTCCACACGGGTAGTGCCTCCGGCGTTTCAGTGGGTTCGCCGGTCCACTGCGTGGCGCGATAGACACCGACATTCATTGCCAGTCCATCAACAAACTGGAACCACAGCTCGCCGTGCTTCACGGGATTGAGCGCGGTGACATGTAGTTCTTCCTGGGTTTCACGGATGGCGCACTCCACTTCGGTTTCGCCGGGATCAAGCTTGCCACCGGGGCCATTCATTTTGCCCGCGCCCAGGCCGCGCTTCTTGCGGATGAGCAAGACTTGCTGCTTCGCCTCATCGACGACGAACATCAGCGTCGCGCGCTGATTGGGTTGCCAGGTGGTCCAGTCGATTTGCATACTCACGCATAGTCATGCCGCGTGGCGGCTGCAAGGAGCCATCTGAGACAGGGGCCGAGTTCTCCCCCCCGCATTGTGACATGATTGGCGCTTCCGAATAGATGCAGCCTGGCTTGAATGTGGCTAACTGATAAACAGCCCATGCCTGACCGCAGTAAACGCCTCTCCATATCTCCGCTACTTCGCTGGGCGTCCCGGCATCGCGCTCGGCTGCTGTGGCTGGCGCTGGCTAGTTTTGTAGCGGGCTTCTACGTGCTGCCGTTTGGGGAGGCGCAGCACACGCTGTTCGTGCTGTTCGCGGGGCTGGCTCTGTTGCCTGGCATCACCTGGACAAAGATTCGTGCGTTGGCCTCATCGATCACCACGCGGGTCCTCACGCTGGGGTTGGTCGTGTGGCTGGTTTTGACGCTGGGCCTGTGGCGGGAGGCGGAGCCCGGCTGGTGGCCAACCGTGCGGGCCGTGCTCAACGCGCCCCTGCTGCTGATGTTCTTCATGGTCGCACAGCGAGCCTGCCGCCAAGGCCCTGGCGCTGTGCAGCTGCTGCTGATCACGATAGTGGTCGCTGCTGTGGCCTCCGTGCTGGTGAGCATGCTCAAGATCGGGTCTTGGCAGGCCATTCTCGAAACACGCTTCCAAAACTGGATGGTTTACACCACGGGCCTGAACCCCGTGCTGACGGGCTTGTCCTGCGGGTTTGCGGCCATGGTGGCACTTTGTCTGGCAAGGCAGGCCGCCACCCGAGGCACGCTTCTCGTGTGGTGGCTGGCGGCGCTGTTGCTTATTGGGGCCGCATTTTTCACCCACAGCCGCTGCGCGATGCTGGGCATGATCGCGAGCACAGGCGCTCTGTTTGCGACGACGGAAGGTTGGCGGCGCTGGGCCATGGCCGGTCCGCTGCTGGCTGGTGCTCTAATGTTCATGCTGGGCGCGCCGACAGGAGCTGACAGTGTTGGCCCCATGCATGAGCTGGTGCTGCGCGGCGACACGGGCCGGTTCGCTATTTACTCTGCGGTCTGGTGCCGCATGCAGGACGCTTTTTCCTTCACCTTCGGCCATGGACTGTTTGCTACTGAAGCTCTGCCTGAGGATGAGGCCGGCAGCATGGCCTTCCACGCCCACAGCATGTATGTGGCCACCTTCTACCATGGCGGCGTGCTGGGCCTTACCTTCCTGCTTGCCGTGCTGGTGATCGGATTGGAGCGGGCCTGGCGCTGCTTTGCAGTGCAACGCGATCCTGTCTGGCTCGTGCTGCTGCTCTTTGGCATCGTGGGTCTGATGTTCGACGGCTCCATGCCGCTGCGGCTGATGACAGTCACCCGCATCGAGCCGCTAATTGTCATCTTCCCGCTGGCGATGGCCACCGCCGTTGCAGCGCGCCTGCCAGCACCGAAGCGGCAGACGTCCAGAGCGGTGCTTGTCGGCGAACGCGAGGAAAGCTGGACCGTCGCATAGCAGCGGCCGCAGCGATCAGCTCGCGGCTTCCTCGACGCTGATGCAGTTGCACACCAAGTGCCGGTCGCCGTGCACGTTGTCGATACGGCCCACAGGCGGCCAGTATTTGTTCTCCTTCACCCAGGCCAGCGGGAAGGCAGCGGCTTCGCGTGAGTAGGCATGCGGCCAGTCGCTGCTGACCACGGCTTCGGCAGTGTGTGGGGCGTGCTTCAAGACATTGTCCTGCGCATCGGCCTCGCCGTTTTCCACCTTCAGGATCTCGGCGTGAATGGCTTCCATCGCTTCGCAGAAGCGGTCGAGTTCGGCCAGGCTTTCGCTTTCGGTTGGCTCGATCATGAGCGTGCCAGCGACGGGCCAGCTCATCGTCGGCGCGTGGTAGCCATAGTCCATCAAGCGCTTCGCCACGTCTTCGACCGTGACCTTTTTGAAGCCGCGGAAATCGAGGATGCACTCATGGGCGATGCGGCCATTGCGTCCGCTGTAGAGCACGGGGAAGCATTGGCCCAGGCGCGTGGCGATATAGTTTGCGTTCAAGATCGCCATCTTCGTGGCCTTGGTCAGGCCCTCGGCACCCATCATCGCCACATACATCCAACTGATGGTGGTGATGCTGGCACTGCCCCAAGGCGCGCTGCACACCGCGCCCTCGCGCTTGTCCTCCCACGAGCCATGGCCAGGAAGGAAGGGCGCGAGGTGCTTGGCCACGCCAATCGGCCCCACGCCAGGACCACCACCACCGTGTGGAATGCAGAAGGTCTTGTGCAGATTCAGATGGCACACGTCGGCACCAATGCGGCCCGGCGAGGTGAGCCCGACCTGCGCGTTCATGTTGGCACCGTCCATGTAAACCTGGCCGCCGTGCTGATGCACGAGCTGGCAGATCTCTACGATGCTCTCCTCGAACACGCCGTGCGTGCTCGGATACGTCACCATCAGCGCGGCCACGCTCTTCGAATGCTCCGTCAGCTTGGCCTTCAAGTCATCGAGCGAGATGTTGCCCTGCTCATCACAAGCTACCGCGACCACTTGGAAGCCGACCATCACCGCGCTGGCGGGATTGGTGCCATGCGCGCTCACTGGAATGAGGCAAACCTTGCGCTGCGTGTCCTTGCGCGCGTCATGGTAGCGGCGAATCGCCAGCAGGCCCGCATACTCGCCCTGCGATCCCGCATTCGGCTGCAACGACACGGCGGCGAATCCGGTGATCTCGGCCAGCCATTGCTCCAGCTCCTTGAACATCGCGCGCCAGCCCTCGCTCTGCTCCGGCGGCACGAAGGGATGCAGCGCACTGGTCTCCGGCCAGCTCACCGGCATCATCTCGGCAGCGGCGTTCAGCTTCATCGTGCATGAGCCGAGCGGGATCATACTGCGGTTCAAGGCGATGTCCTTCGATTCCAGGCGATGCAGGTAGCGCATCATCTCCGTCTCGCTGTGGTAGCGATTGAAGACCGGATGCGTGAGGTAGGGCGAGGTGCGCAGATGCTTTTCAGGGAGCGACGACAGACCGGCCTTGATCGGCTTTGTCGGCTTGTCGATACCGAAGGCCGATAGCAGCGACTCCAGCTCGTCCTTGGTCACACGTTCATCGAGTGCGATGACCAAAGTATGCTCGTCGATGCTGCCCAGGTTGATGCCAAGCTCGAGCGCTGCGCTGTAAACTTCCTCCGCGTCTTCGACTTGCACCGTGATCGTGTCGAAAAACTCCTCGCCCGCGATTTCGAAGTCCGCCGCCTTCAACTCATCGGCCAGCCAGCTCGCGGCTTCATGCACGCGGCGTGCGATGGCCTTCAAGCCCTCGGGCCCATGATACACCGCATACATGCTGGCCATCACGGCGAGTAGCACCTGCGCGGTGCAAATGTTGCTCGTCGCCTTCTCGCGACGGATGTGCTGCTCGCGCGTTTGCAAGGACAAGCGGTAGCCAGGGCGGCCATGGACATCTTTTGACACCCCGATCAAGCGGCCTGGCATCCGGCGCTTCAAGGCATCCTTCACCGCCATGAAAGCCGCGTGCGGCCCGCCGAAGCCCAGCGGCACACCGAAGCGCTGGCTGTTGCCAACACAGATGTCTGCGCCCCATTCGCCCGGTGGCTTGATCAAGGTCAAGGCTAACAAATCGGCACAGGCAATCAGCAACGCGCCTGCACCATGCACCGCAGGCGCAAGGTCAGCGAAGTTCCGCACCACGCCCAGCGTGTCGGGATACTGCACAACCACAGCGGCCAGGTCTCTTTTGCCATCAGGCTCCCACTCCATCACGTTGCCCACGATGACCTCAATGCCCAGCGGTTCCATGCGCGTGAGCACCACTTCAATCGTGGGTGGATGGCACAGATCGCTGATGAACACCCGCTTTGCCGAACCATGCTGCGCCACCGCCAAAGCGACCGCTTCAGCAGCGGCGGTGCCTTCATCCAGCAGCGAGGCGTTCGACACATCCAGCCCGGTCAGATCGCAGATCATCGTCTGGTAGTTGATCAGTGCCTCCAGTCGACCCTGCGAGATCTCCGCCTGATAGGGCGTGTAGGCCGTATACCAGCCGGGGTTCTCCAGGATGTTCCGCTGAATCACCGGCGGTGTGAAGGTGTCGTGGAAACCCATGCCTATGAAGCTACGCATCACCTGGTTGTTCCCTAGCGTCTCCGCCAGCCTCAGCATTGCGGCCTCCTCGCTCAGCGCACGCGGCAGTTTCAGTGGCTTCGCCAAACGAATGCCACTGGGCACGACTTGATCGATCAGTTGATCCAGCGACTCACAGCCAAGCGTTTGCAACATCTCAGTCGTTTCGCTTTCAGATGGACCGATGTGACGACGGGAAAAGGGGATGGGCATGATTCCCTCGACTTAGCAAGCGATGCCCCCAGGAAAAGCGAGGATTGTGGTGTGCACAGTGAATCCTGAAGATCGAGGCGCTCTAAGAATCCTGTGGGATTGATGCTGCAACGAATTTGTCACAGTGATCTACAAGCTTGCGAAACAGGCAAAGCCGACTAGCTGCCACTTTAACCTTCGCATTTATGCACGACAACGCCCCGATCAAAATTCAGCTCTTCAGGCACACCGACAATGTTCGCACTGTGGCCGCTGGCGAGGTCATTTTTAGCCAGGGCGACACGGGTGATGAGATGTTCATCGTGCGCTCAGGTCAAGTGGAGGTGCGCCTGGGTGATAAAGTGGTTGCCACCATCAACGAAGATGAGGTCTTCGGTGAAATGGCGCTGGTCGACGACCGCCCGCGCAGTGCCACGGCCGTGGCTGCGACCGCCACCGAATTAGTGCCCCTCAGTCGCAATCGCTTTCTGTTTATGGTCCAGCAAGCCCCAGACTTTGCCCTGACCATGCTGCAAGTCTTTGCCCAGCGTCTGCGGGCCATGGATGCTAGGGTTTGATGACTTAGCCAATGTGCTCGCGATACGCGTCGGGCGTCAATAGCGCTTCGACTTCCGCCGCGTTGGCGATCTTCAGCTTGAACATCCAGCCGTTCAGATACGGGTCGCGGTTCACCAGGCCGGGGTCGTTTTGCAGGGTTTCATTGATCTCGACGATCTCGCCAGCGACGGGGGCGTAGATGTCGCTGGCGGCTTTGACGGATTCGACAACAGCGCATTGCTCGCCCTCCTTCACGACGCGGCCCACCTTGGGCAGCTCGACGAAGACGATGTCCGTCAGCTCGGCCTGGGCGTGATCAGAGATGCCGCAGGGTGCGGCATCTTGGGAGGCGTCGATCCACTCGTGGGATTCGCGGTAGCGGAGATTGTCGGGGACTTGGCTCATGGTGAAATGGGTATGAGTGGGTTCAATCAGGCGCGGGGCTTTTGGTAAAACGGCTTCTTCACCACTTCGGCAGGAAAG
>CAXNNN010000041.1:0-13281 GCA_964203095.1 Verrucomicrobiaceae bacterium
CTTTTCCCATCAAGCAGCCGCTTATGTTAGGCTAGTAGTCCAGTGGTTTGCCCATGACCACCCAGATGAAGCCACCTTTGATTTTGCCAATGGATTCCCGGCTTATGCCACGCTCACAAGCCAGAGTGGACGTTGCTCAAACCCATCGCGTGTGTTGTCACTGCTTTGGCAGCGGCACCTGGGCTTTTGGAGCGGGTTTGGGGTCGAGGTTCTGTTTCAAATCTTCCTCGGTAACCACGGACTCCACGCCATTGGCGGGAACGGATGCTTTCGCGGTCCAAAGGATCGCGTTGAGCACCAACTTCCGTTGATCGTTGTTGGCCCAGCCCTTGTGAAAATGGCCGCCGGTAAATCCAAAGCCACGTCCGCCGCCGGGCCGCTCCGCGGCCCACGCGACGTGCTGGGGGACCTTGTTCGCTACATCCTTTCGGACATCGGGATTGCCCGAACGCACTCCATCAGGACGGCTCATGGTGGAGTCCGGTGGCACGGCGGTTAAGATCGGTCTCACCGACGCCATGCCCCCGCGGAAACGCATGTGGAAATACCACTCGTCTGTGGTTGAAAAGGGATGCACGCCGCTGGTGATCGGATGCTCGGGCAAGGTGGTGAAGTCCGCCAGCCAGTGCGGATTCACACTCCAAATCGGATCACAGTATCCGCCCATCCAATCCAGGAACTCAGCCTCGCCCTTGTTCTTGGGCACCTCAGTGGCCCAGTGCAACGCCATAAAACCACAGCCACGGTTCATCTCCACGGAGAGCTGCTGAAGGTGATCCCCCTGCAACGCCGGATGCATGGTAAACCCATCCGCATAAATCAAAATGGTGTCAGCGGATTTGATCTCTTCTTCCACAGGCCATTCCGCATTCAAATGCACCTTCACATCCACCAAATCCGGCACTGCGGCTCGGAGACATTTCGCCAACAATTGGACGCCCGCGTTGTGTTCGTGAGCTCCGGGACCGTGGCTCTGCTTTCCAGCAATGAGCACGATGTTCTTTTTTTCAGCGGCATGCGCGGAGACTTGAACGAGCGCCAGTCCGAAGACCATGCCTCGCGCTGCCAACCGGTCGAAGTTGGGTGTTTTAGCAAACGTGTCACTATAGCAACCGAGCTTGGTGTCCAGATCGTCCAAAACGACAAAGAGGACATTGGGCTTTTGTTTCGGCGCATCGGCGGCGCGCATGGTGGGCACGGAAGCGAGCAGCAGGGCGATGAGCAGCGAAATAAGGTTTTCATGGTTGGTTTCTTTGATTGCAACGACACGAGGTCTTCGATGACGCGGCGGTGTAGGCCTCGGCGGCGGTCGGAAGCATTTTGGTTTTAGTTGTTGGTTCTTGGTCAAACGCTTTTTGAGAGTACCGGCTGCACCGGGAGCACCACAGCATAACTTCACGCACCCCAGGCCGAACAACAGGGTCCACATCACTGGGCTCATGGCGCGTTCCGCGCCGAAGATGGGAGATGGGAGATTGCGCGGGTCATGCCATTTTGCTTCGCGGCTTCGCGGGTCTTCGAGTTGGGTTTCCAGACTCTGGTCACAATCGCTGGGCGTTGTCTTCGCCGACGAGGAGCACCTGGAGGGATTCCCGTACTGGCTCTGGTAGAGCTGGCGAAGCCTGGAGGGCGCGGATCTCTTGCCGCATCCAGAGGGCATAAGGATCGCGGGGCTCTCGGTTGCTGAGCAAGGCCTGGAGCACCTGGATACTCATGGATTGAACGTCGGCGCTTTTGTCCTTAATGGAAGCGAGCAGGACGCGCCAGATTTGCGCTGAGGGAGGCTCGAATGCCGCTAAGCTGCGCGCTGCGGCTTCACGCACTTTGGCATCCGGATCGCTGCTCAGCAAGGGAATGAGCGCGGATTCAGCGGATGCATTGGGGTTAGCACCGAGGCATTCTGCAGCGCTGGCTCTGATCGCTGGATCGGCATCGCGGACTTGGTCGAAGGCTTTGCGCAACCTTGCTTGGTCTTTGGCTGCTTCGCTGGCCGCTAGCTGGCGTTGATGGGCAGTTCCCTCTTCTGGAGCAGGCGTGTCATAGTCGAACCGATGCGATTCAGGCCAGGAGGGCAAAGAAGCCTGTGCCGGGCGGGGCGGGGCCGGTTTTGCCTGAGGCGCAGCCTGCTGCTGATGCTGTTTTTGTTGCGGAGGGGGCTGGGGCTCACCGGCCACGTAGCCTACGTAGATGGCAAGACCCATCAGGATCGCTGTCACGGGCAAAAACAAAGATGAAAAGGCGAGGCGAATCTCACTTTCGATTTTTCTTTGCTTCGGCTTCATGCGGGTGGGCGTTGCTCACTAAACAAAAATTTTGCCATCACACCCACGATGATTTGAAACGGTGGGGATGATGGCAAATTCGCTACGTGATCGATTAATCTTCGACTGCAGTTTTTGGCAACGGGCTAGGTGTCACATCCCCGAGTTGATAGATTGCCTCAGGCGGCGTCTTCAAGAACGGCGATGCGGTGAGGAACAGTTCCTGATGGTCCGTTCCTTGCAGCGGCAGATCAGACTTGCGGTTGAAGTCCGCTTGGAAGACGTAGACGGGCTGGATGGCGACTACATTGCTATCATAGAGGCCCACATCCATGAAACGGATCATGCTGTTGATCTCGAGCGCGCTGGAGTCTGGGAACTTCTTTTGCAACCGTGCTTTTAGGGCCACGAGTGACTCGTCTGGCGTAATGCTCGGGACGGTGGGAACAACGTTTTTGACTTTGGGAACGGTGGTCGTCTTTGGAGCCGAGGCGGCCGCCGTACCGGTGATCGGTGGTTTCGCAGGCGCGATGAAAGGGCGCCAGCGATGGATCAAACCTTCCACCACGTTTTTATCGCCAATGGTAACCACGATTTTGGAGCCGGGGCCCATGACTGGGATTCCGTAGATTTCGCGGCGGAAGGTGACGACCTTGAGCTTGTCAATGGAGACATTCCCTTGTAATGGGGGAGTTGGCGGGCGAGTCGCCGTAATGGTCTGAACACTGGCCAAGACCATGGAATCGCCTGCCGCAATGGCGGGCAACAATTTGTTCGTCGTGAGGTAATCGATGGCGACTGTCTTGGCTTCGTCGTTCGTTTTGGGAAGCGTGGGAGCGAAATCGCCCTCGTACTTTCTCAAGTCGCGACTGAAATACAGAGCGCCTGTGGCTGTGTCGAAGTTGAAGAAGTTGGTCGGATTTTGGGCGCTTACAATGTACGTGGTGGTTCCGAATTTCTTGGTGCTGCTAGTGGAGGTAGTGAGGCCCGAAAGCGCGACCTGGGCATTGTACTGGATGGCGGGAAGGGCAGTGTACGGTTTGAGTTTGTAGACAATGTTAAACGAGTTGGGAACAGTCGGCAGTTGTAGTGTTGGCGTCGTAACCAATGCGGCAGCGCTGTGGAAAGCCGCAATACTGAGCAAAGACATCAGCAAAGCGGGCTTGCGTTGAGGAGAGTTGTTTTTCATAGGTAAGAAATGGTGGTGTTTCAAGTTTAAAGCGCAAACTAGTGGGCGAAAACTCGGCCTACTCGCGTTGATACACATTCCAGATAGAGCCCCAATACTTGCCTTGATGCCATCCGCCCCATTGATAGGGATCAGGATATCCGGCGGAAGCTAGAGTGTCATACTGCGTGCCGTCATAATAAATGGCGCTGGCCATGCCGGGATAAAAGCTGCCGCGCCATACGGAACGTTCCTCATTGACGGCTGCGAACCACGACTGCCAAACACAGCCGCCCGCTTTTAGTTTTCGGGCATAATTGTTCGGAATGCCGTTGTCTGAGTAACTGAGCGTGTGGAAGCCCACAATTTGGTGTAAACCCTTGAGGGTGTTCATCCATGAAGACCAGGGATCTGCCGTCTCGGCTAAAGAAGCCACGGTGGAGCAGGATTCGATCACCAGGTACTCGGCGTTGAAATCGCCCAGGCCGTCGGTGCTCGACATGTCCCCGGCGAAATTGATGCCCGACGCGGTGGAGCTATTCGTCTGAAGGTAATAGGTATTGCCGTGACCAGCCGTAAAAATGAAGTCCATGGAATCAGCAAAGCTGTTATTGGAAGTAGTGAACATGTAGGGCTGGTTGTAGTAGTATTGGGAGTACTTCCAGGTCTGCGAGCCCACGGCTTGGTAGGTCGGGAACTCTTTGATGAAGTTCCACACATTCCGAACGAAGCGGCTCTCGGCGCGATCCACATAACCCCCAATGTCGCGAGCGCCAGATTGACCGGAGAGCAACATGGTGGCGGCAACAATAGCACAATAAACAGAGACAAGTTTGTGATGTTTCATTGATTTCAATTTAATTGGTTGACAACTATAACACCCACAGGTTGAAGGCTCGCAGTGATGATGTCAAGTCATTTACTGGAGTAACCCAAGATATATGGCGGAGTGGAGGCGAACGGCTGCGCCGGGAGACTGCGGTGGCCCTGAGCTAGGCACAAAAAACGGGTGATGAACTCAATCTGAAGTGGACCCCGGAATTCGGGCCAGTAGTGAATGGCACTGAAATAGGGCGTGTTTGGGACAAAAAGTGAAGTTGCGAATGCAGGCGTTCGTTGATGATTGATGCCTGCCACGACGCGCTGTTTTCCGGGGTTTCATCGTCAGCTTTTTGGCCGTCAGCCGGTGGGCAGGCGCGATCAAGTGCAGCGCAAGTTGTGTGCGGCTGACGCCCTGTGCCTGACGCAGTTGCACACGCTCTTTGACGAGGTGCTTCCCGCTTGGCTGGGCACTTTCAAGACGTCTCGTGGAGCTAACAGCCGACATTGTGTTTACACGCCGCTGGTCACCTTTTGGGCCTTTCTCTCACAGGTGCTTGATCCCGATGGTTCTTGCCGCCGTGCTGTTACGCGCGTGCAGACGTTGTGCTCGGTGCTTGGGCTCGCGCTGCCCAAGGTGGACACGGGCGCTTACTGCATTGCGCGCTCGCCTGCCGGTGCGGGTGCTCCTGCGGGTGTTTTACTTCATCGTGGCACGGCTCACCGCGCTGCCGCGCGAGGGGCGGCGCATCGTGGTAATGGATGGCACCAGCCTGCGCCTGCCTGACACGCCGCAGAACGCGGCGGCCTACTCCTACACTCCCTGCGCCAAGCCGGGATGTGGCTTTCCTTTGATGCAAGTGCTTGCCTGTTTGACCTGGCCACGGGCACCTGGCTGGCCACCGTCAAGAGCAAGTCCAAGGCGCACGATGCACGCCTGGCTTGGCGCCTGCTCAAGCATCTGCGCGCGGGCGACATCTTGCTGGCCGACCGGGCGTTTGGCTCCTACGCCTTTATCGCTGCGTGCCAGCGCCGTGGGGTGGATGTTGTCATGCGCCTGCACCAGGCACGCGACCCGGAGATGGGCAAAGGCAAACGTCTCGGCCCCCATGACTGGCAGCTCACTTGGGGCAAGCCCGTGCAATGCGCCAAAGGCCAGCACCCGGCGCAGCACGCCGCCTTGCCCGCACAGCTAAAGTTGCGTCGCGTGCAAGTGCTCAGCGACACCCCAGGACAGCGCACCCAGGAGCTTAAAATCGTCACCACGCTGCGCGATCCAGTCACTCACCATGCATTGCAGATCGCCGCCTGGTATCAACGACGCTGGCAGGTGGAGTTGTATTTTGATGATCTGAAAACCAGCCTCGGCATGGACATGCTGCGCTGCAAGACACCGCCCATGGTCGCGCGCAAGCTGCTCATGCACATGATCGCGTATAACCTGGTGCGCCACCTCATCATCAGCGCCGAGCCGTTGCGGGCGCTGGACTCACGCGATGCGCTATCCTTCAAGGGCACGCTCGACCGCCTGGATCAGTGGCAATGGGCGATCTGGAGCGCACCCAACACGAAGCACGCACGCCGAAGACGCGATGACCTGCTGCAAAGCATCGCCAACGATCCGGTCATCAAACGCCCTGTACGCAAGGGGCCGCGCGTGTGCAAGAACCGCCAAAACAAATACACCTTCCTCACCAAACATCGCAGCCTCTACAGCGCCCACGATGACCTTTCCCATGCTGCTTGAGCTGCCTTATTTCAGTGCCATTCGGGCCAGTAGTGAATTTGTGCGTTCGTGGTGGTCACGGGATGGGCTAGAGAACCCCAGCATGCCAAAACCAAGTGAAAGCAAAACGCAAAAGACCTGATCCCGAGTTCAAGACCCGCGTGGCTTTGGAAGCCCTCAAAGGGCTCAAGACGGTGCAGTAAAATGCCAAGGAGTTCGACGTGCACCCCGTGCAGGTGTCGGCCTGGAAAAAGAAGGAAGGATGTCAGTTCTTGTTTTTTGGGCGTGGCTTTCGTGATGTCCTGGCCGTGACGAATGACAAGCAGGTTACCCGATTTCAGGCGGCGGATGACGGCCTTGCTGTCCGCAGAAAAGCTCTGCGCGATTTCTTTCTTGCATCGCGAGAGCATCCATAGGTTGCCGTCCTAAATCTTGACGACGCTGGGTTCGTTAAAGCGACTTTCTTTGGATGTCGAGTTCTGCGGCCTTGGCGCTCAAGGGCGCGCAGCGCTGGTAGCGTGCGTTGTCCATGACCAGGGTGATGCTGGCGCCGCTCATTGACCTTGCCCGGCAGCGCTGCGGTCTTTTGAGGCTCATGCCCATTTGCCTTACCGCGCGGCGGCACTGGCTTTCGCTAAAGCGCAGGCCGGTGAGCTTCTCGATGCGTGAGATGGCGGCTTTGGCGTTGGGCACGGTGGCGGCGGCGAAGGAGCAGCGCAGACGGCTCAAGGGCGATACGAACGATCCTCCAAAGTGGTGGGCAGGCCGCCCTGTTGATACTCGGCGAGATAAGCGCGCAGGGTGGGCTGGCTGATGTTCAAGACGTGCCCGACAAACCCATGGGAGGCTCCTTCGTGGTGCATGCGGAGCGCAAGCAATTTGCTCCGGCTGTGGGGTTCAAGGCTGGAGTCTTCAAGGGCTTCGATGATGTCATCAGGCTGCTGCGCGGTCAGGTGAAGGTAAGTCACTCAGAATAAACGCACATCTTAATTTTAATGTTTACAGGGCACCTCTGGAAACCCGTTTTCGACTGCCGTCGCAGTGTCTATGATCGGTAGGGCGCGTTGTCTCAACGCGCCGGATACACGACGGGATTTCGCGTCAGAGTGCGCATCGCCACGTCCCACGCTTCGGCGGCGGCGCTATGGGGACATAGCGCCCTACCAGCGCGGGGCGAAGTCAAGTCCTCTGCGAGAGGAGGTTTCCAGAGGTGCCCTACACTTCTTTCACTTTTGAAGATTTATGACGCGCGGCAGCATAATGAAGGGCAGGTGGGTGGGATTGACCACGGAAAACACAGAACAGAAGTTGAGAGGCAGGGGTAGAGGGTTGAGAGACAGAAGCCGCCCCGCGCCTTCAATTTGCCCATTCCCTCAGTTTTACCATGCTCCAACCCATCGCCACTCTGCGCACCTGCTACCCCGATAAGTTTGGCGTGCCGCGGCAGTCGGGTCTTGTGCCGCAGGCTTGGGGGGTTATCGAGTTCGAGTTTGCCTTTCGGCGCGCCGAGGCGGTGCGCGGTATTGAGGGCTTTAGTCACCTCTGGCTCATCACTCAATTTCATCAGGTCAAAGACGAGTCCGTGGGGCTCACGGTGCGGCCGCCACGTCTCGGGGGCAACGAGCGGCGTGGCGTGTATGCGACGCGTTCGCCCTTTCGCCCCAACCGCCTCGGGTTGTCAGTAGTGAAGTTGGAGCGAGTCGAGGCCGACGTCCCGCGTCTGCATGTGAGCGGTGTGGACATGGTCGATGGCACGCCAATTTTCGACATCAAGCCCTACGTGCCGTATGCGGATTGCGTGCCGGGGGCAGTCGGCAGCTTTGCTTCCGCAGCGCCTCAGGCGCAGATGGTGACATGGGCCGTGGAAGTTGACTTGCCCGCGCTGGAGAGGTCGATCATTGAGCAGTCATTGGCTCTGCAACCCCAGCCCGCCTACCAAGAAGCGTCAGCCCGCAAGTATGCGACCGAGATCGCAGGCTGGCATGTTGAGTGGCAACAGGAGGCTGCTTTGCTGGCCATCGTCGAATGCAGGCGGGGCTGATTAGGA
The DNA here is from genome assembly GCA_964203095.1 of Verrucomicrobiaceae bacterium. Classification (GTDB taxonomy): domain Bacteria; phylum Verrucomicrobiota; class Verrucomicrobiia; order Verrucomicrobiales; family Verrucomicrobiaceae; genus JAEUHN01. The sequence continues at coordinate 8,022 of CAXNNN010000041.1, forward strand.
CGCTTCAAATACTAAGGAAGGCGCGGCGGCGATACAGCCACCAGCAGAGCAGCCAGAGCACGGCCAATAACGATCCGCGCTCAATCATCAAGCCGTAAGCTCCCGCGAAGAGCTCTGCTCCAAGATGGATTTTCAGCGTGGATTTGATCCAGCCAGCGGACAGCTGTGTGGCGAGGTAGACGAAGATCGAGTTCATGCCGATGATTACCAGCGGCATCGATAGCTTCTTCAAGCCGAGCATTTCAATCGCGACGTAGAAGGCACTGAGCATGAGCATCACCAGCCCACCGCTGAACAGCATCCACGAGGGAGTCCAGATGCGCTTCACGAGCGGGCAGAGATGCTCGCCTGCGAACCAGCCTGCGATGGCGAGGCCTGCGCCCCACAGGATGAGCCGCCCGACCTTGGCCCAATCTGAGCGATCACTGCGCAATAGGCGGCCGCAGAGCAGGCCGAGGACCATGGTCGCGAGCGCTGGGGCGAAATTGAGGGTCTGATAACCACCCTCGTTGAAGACAAACAGTTCTTTGCGCGGCAAGGCATTGAGCAGTAGACGATCCAGATCGGCGGCGGCATTCGTGCCCTTGCTCCACGGAGTGAAGGGCTGTGGCAGCATTTGCTCCTGTGTCATGCCCACGGACGCGAGAGGGAAGTCGGCGCTCGGCACCGGATACATTGCGAACCACAGCCAGCAGCAGAGCAGCATGAAGACCGTGCTCAGGGCGATTGACGTCGTGCTGTAGCGTGAGAGCAGGAAGAGGAAGACATAGCCAAGGCCGATCTGTGCCAGCACATTGGTGAAGACCCAGTTCGTCTGCGCCGCGCCGACGGAAGCACAGAGCACGCCCAGTGCGACCAGCACGACGGCCCTGATTACCGCATGAACCAACTGTGCGGCGAACCCTTGCCCAGCGGCTTCGCGTTTCGCCAGCGACAGCGACATGGCCACGCCGACCATGAACATAAAGGCTGGCTGAATGAGGTCCCAGGGCGTGCAGCCAATCCATTCGGCATGTTGCAGGTAAGGCGCGATCCTGGCCCATAGGCTGTCCGGCTGGCTCTTGGCGATCGATGCGATGCCGAGTCCGCCTGAGGCCATGAGCAGCATGATGAACCCGCGATACGCATCTAGCGATGCCAAGCGCAGCTGGCGCGGCCTCGTTGGCTCCATCGCGGCTGGAACTGCTGGTTCTTCTGCGACGGCCTCTATAGCCGCCGCTGGCGCGGAATACATGTCTTCGAAAGCCATGGCCATGGGGATTGGCTCCGTCGCTAGGTTCGTTGGCGCAGGCAACCAATGAGCGACCGGGGCCGTTGGCGCGTAACGGCACAAGGGCTCCGGCTTGGGGTCTGTGTTCTGCCCTGGCAAGGTCGTGAGGTCTGGTAGCGGCTGAATTCCCAGCGTGGCAGCGGCCTGTGGGGCGGGCTGAAGGAGGGGGAGAATGCGGGCTGCCGGGAAAGGCGCGCGCGGGATTGGCGCGGATGCCTCCTGGGCAGTGATCGAAGGCAGTTCAGCAAGCGGCTCGTTCATTAGGCTACTGAAGCCCCAAGGGGGGCATGACGGCAAGGCAAAAAGCTCAGTCAAAGGGCAGCTTTACGCCTTTGACTTCCCGTGCGCAGCCCGCTAGAACTTAAGTCCCTTTTACTTTCCATACACGACCATGAGCAACGCTGCCAAGAAGATAATCAACAACCCGACCGCCTGCGCCGATGAACTTTTTGAGGGCCTTGTGCTCGCCTATGACGGCAAGGCCAAGCGTGTCGGTAAGCGCTCCATTGTGATGAATGACCTGCGCCCCGATGCCCCTGCACTGCTTGTCGGCGGCGGCGCTGGGCACGAGCCGATTTACCATGGCCTAGTCGGCAAAGGCATGGCGGATGGGGCAGCGGTAGGTGATATCTTCGCGGCACCGCCACCTGACATCGTGCTGGAGGCCACGCAGGCCGTCAGCCGTGGCAAAGGCGTGCTGTACCTCTATGGCAACTACGCAGGTGACGTGATGAACTTCGACATCGGGGCCGAACTGGCCGCCGATGAAGGCATCGAAGTGAAAACAGTCATCATCGCTGACGACGTGTGCTCCGCCGCTGTCGGCGAGAAGCACAAGCGCCGTGGGGTCGCAGGCTTGGTGCCAATCGTGAAGCTGGCGGGTGCCGCTGCCACCGTGGTTGATTCCCTTGGTGAGCTGGCTCGCATCGCGCAGAAGGCGTGTGATATGACTCGTAGCGTCGGCGTATCCACCAAACCGGGCTCCATCCCAGCCTCGGGCGCCCCGACTTTTGAACTCGCAGACGACGTGATCGGCCTCGGCATGGGCATTCATGGTGAGAAAGGTGTTGGTCTGATCCCGATGTGCACGGCGGATGAGCTGGCGGGCAAGATCTTGGATCTGCTGTTCGCGGATGATCTGCCTCTCGGCGCTGGTGATGAGATCATTTTCTTCGTCAACAGCCTGGGGTCGACTCACATGATGGAATTGCTGATCATGTTGCGTGCGGCTCGTCCGATCCTTGATGCCAAGGGCATCAAGGTGCACCAGACCATCGTCGACAACATTGTGACCTGTCAGGAAATGGCGGGCGTGTCCTTCAGCATCACCAAGCTCGATGCGGAACTGAAGAAGCTCTGGGACCTGCCCTGCGAATCCGTAGGCTACACCAAGCTCTAATTGTCGCTCCGTTTCCAAGTTCCTAGCCCCACCGCTATCATGCCCAAGTCCGCCCTATCCAAAGACGAAGTGAAAGCCATGCTGGTGCTGGTCGCCGACCGCATCATCGAGAACGAGCCCATGCTCTCCGAAGCTGATCGTAATCTCGGCGACGGCGACCATGGCCTGGGCATGCAGCGCGGCATGGAAGTGGTGAAGGAAAAGCTGAATGCCAGTGAGCCAGCTTCCATTGACAAGGTGTTCATGGACACCGGCATGGCGATGATGAGCAGCATGGGCGGTGCCAGTGGTGCCATCTTTGGCACGCTCTGGCGCAATGGCGGTAAAGCCATCGTAGGGCGTGAGTCCTTTGACGCTCAAGCCCTCGCCGATCTTATCAAGGCAGGCCTCGAAGGCGTGATGGCTCGCGGGGGTGCCAAGCCTGGGGACAAGACCATGATTGATGCCCTCCACCCTGCCATGCTGAAAGCCCAAGAGGTCAGCGCCTTGCCATTGAACGAGGCTATCATCCCTGTCGCTCAGGCCGCTGCCGATGGCCGCGACGCGAGCAAGGCCCTGATCGCCACCATGGGGCGGGCAAAAACACTTGGTGAGCAGTCGATTGGCTTCCCTGATGCCGGGGCATGCAGCGTTGCAGTCATCTTTGACGCGATGCGCGAATACGTCGTGGCGTAGGCTTTGTCTGAACAGCGGTGCGGTTCTCACGGTAGACTGACCCACATCACTTGCCTCTGTAGAGTCGCTAGCTAGACAATCCCGATCCGGGCAAGACTCACGCGGGCCTTTGCCACGCTCGCACTGACTGCGTTCTGAAGTCAGGCAGTGCGAGGCATTCTGGTGGTCTTCCCTACTTGCTAGCTTTGGTCGGCTGGGGCGGGGTAGGGGAGCTGCCTTTCGTTTGCAAAGGCACCACTTCTTGCATCTTCATCTGCCCGTCGTCTCGCCCTTGATACGCAGCGTATCGAACCCGCCTGCGCCGCCGTCGAAGAACAAATCGAGCGAGGTGCCCATGTTGCTGAGGTCAAGGCTCAGCACATCGTCGGTGTCCTCGCTGCCCTGCACGGTGATGGGGAAGCCTTCGCTTTCTTGGTTGAGCCCGAACTGGCTCCAGTTCACCGTGCCTTGGATCCGGAACTGTGAGCCTGCCTCAGCCCCCCAATCTGGGCAACTTCACCCGCCGGTAAGGAATCCATTTCACTCAGCAATGCGGCGATCTGGGCGGCATCCATCCCTCGGGATTCTGCTTGCACCTCATGAATTTGGTCCTGGGCAGCGGGAGCTGGCCCATCCGCACCCGCATCGCCCGACGCAACAGGGGAAGCAGACTCAGCAACGATCGGCTGTTCCGTGAACTGTGGCTCTTCGATTGGGCTCGCCGAATAGAGGAGGCGAGGCTCGAGAGCCTCATGCCGCGCGCGGTCGTCTTCAGGGCTGTCCACAAAGAACCAGTCGCCCATCTTGCTCGAGAGCTTGGTGGTCTTGGACTTCCGCGGGAGAGAGGGTTCCTTCCTCGACAAAGCGTAAAAATATGGCGCGTCAAAGCGTTGACTGGTGGGTATTTAATGTGAAGGGTTTTACCTATGGTTTAACAGCTATGACTCAAGATATGTGACTAATCTGTCCCTGAGGGCGGCGGGGGCTCCTTCGGCGTCGAGGGTGTGGCAGGCTTCGTCACGCGCGACAGGTGTTTGGGCGCGGGAATGAAGTTGTCGTTTCGGTTGCCGCCGCCCCAGCCGTTCTTGTCTTTGTGGGTCTTGAAGGGGCGAGGGGCTCGGTTGCTGATTTTTTGGCTCCGCATGGTCGATGATGATTGAAGGGCAGTGTTGCGGCGGGCTGCGTCATTGGCAACGGCGAAACGGAACGTGCGTTGCTGTCGGCGTGTTCCTGCGGCAGACTCAGCGCGTGAACGCCTCTCCCGCCCGCCGCCCTCCTGTGCAACCCGTGACATGGATCGCGCCGACGCAGCGTGCTGTGTTTGAGGCGGCTGGCACGACGGCTCATCGCATCGCCTCGGGCTCGGATGGATGGGCGGAGCGCTTGGGGGACGACGCGATGATTTCCCACAAAAATGATGCGGCGCTGGCCGAGCTGGTCGCGGGTCTGGAGACGTGGGGCAGCGAGGCGGCGTGGACACCGACACGGGTCTTCACCCGCTTCTTACCGTTAAAGAATGATGAACGCATTTCCCCGGTCCTTCACTGTGGCGACGCGACGCTGCCGTTGACGACGGTGGTCACAGAGGCGGGAATTCGCTATGGGCTCGACTTCGCCGCCGGCTACAGCCATGGGCTTTTTCTTGATCAACGGTCGAATCGGGCAAAGCTCCGCGCGCTCAAGCCGAAGCGAATGCTCAACACCTTCGCCTACACGTGCAGCTTCAGTGTGGCTGCGGCGGTCCTCGGTGCCGAAACCGTGAGCGTGGATCTGTCACGGAAGTCGCTGGATCGAGGTAAACAGAACCTCGCGCTTAATGGCATTGCCGAGCGAGGGCATCGCTTCATCGCGGATGACACGTTGGAGTTGCTGCCAAGGCTAGAGCACAAGGGAGAGCGTTTCGACGTGATCATCCTGGATCCCCCGACGTTCTCGCG
>CAXNNN010000042.1:0-13276 GCA_964203095.1 Verrucomicrobiaceae bacterium
GCGGCGCTATGGGGACATAGCGCCCTACCAGCGCGGGGCGCAGTCAAGTCCCCTGCGAGAGGTGGTTTCCAGAGGTGCCCTTAAATGCACTCGCAACCACACGAGTCCGCGCTTGACGCTCTACCCGGCATTCCTCATGCTCTATGAGCAACTTTTCACGTCCTTCATGAACCTCCGCGAACACCTTCGGCAAATCCTGCCGGACATCCTGCCTGCGAATCCCGCCGAGGCCATCAAGGGCACCGAACTGATCAAGCTCGTGCGCTTTCAGTTGGGCGATGAATACAGCGACGCCACGCTGCGCTATCACTTTTCCATCCTTTCCTACGATCCCACGTCACCCATCGCCAAGGTGGACCAAGGCCAGGGCTACTACCAGCGCACCAAGCGCTCCCCCATCGTTATCACCCACAATCGGCATGGCCTCTTCGACAGCACCGCCGAGGGGGACGTGCGGCACCTCCGCGTGCTCGCCATTTATCAGCGCCTCTGCCTGCTGCGCTCACAGTTCCCCTTCCTCCTGAATGGTCGCAGCGGGCAACCCGTGCGTGTCGAGGGCGACTGGGAGCTACCCGATCTCGTGTGCGCTGACTGGGAAGTGGAAACCGGCAATGACGAGCAACCCCGCTTCGACGAGACCATGCTCTCGCTACGTCGTCATCTGGGTGGCCCCGAAGTCGGCATCACTGGCGTGACCGTGAAACTCGTCGCGTCACTGGAAACCTTTCCCGCTGATTTCTTCCAAGCCCTCAGCGCCACGCGCTGGACGACCGAAGGCGAACTCGTCATCGCCGAAGCCGTCAACGACGCCGCACTGGTCGAATCGTTGCGCAGCCTCGGTCACCAATTCGGCGTCGGCATCACCACCCTCGGCATTAACTTCGCCGACCTGGATGACCTGCCCGATCCCGACAGCATCCTCGGCATGACTGCCTCCGAGTTCGAAGCCGTGCAAGCCCTCCTCCGCGTGCAGCGCATCACCACCGCCGCACAGCGCCCCACGCTGGACTGGCAGACCCTCTCGCAACTGCGCAAAAAGCACAGCAGCGTCAATGACCTCGTCCGTTGGCTCAGCGATTGTCTGGAGCGACGGATGCCGCTGCGCTAGGGACAGCGGCGGTGGGCACGCCATCAAAGGCCCATGGGCGGCAACGAGTGCCGCTAGAAATCTCAGCGCAGGGTCCGTCAACGACGGCGGTTATGAACCACCTCAGCCTAACCCGTGAAGGCAGGCCTTTCCGCCCAGGGCACCCGCCCTCATGGCGAGCTATGGCCCACCTTTACACCTAGTCACCCCTCAAAGAACTCCACCCACCGGGGCTTCCGGAGCAATTTCGTTTCATTATAAAAAAACGATTGCCTTAGGAACTGCGATTCAGCAATGATCGCAATCATGGGTCAAGGCAGCACTACCATTCATGCGCCATACGCAGCGGTCCCAGACCGCTGGCACCGTAGCACAGCGCCAGGAGTCGCGGCCACACGCCCCACGGTGCCAGCCACCTCCACCCCAGCAAGCCACCCCCTCCACCCCAGCAAGCTACCACTTCCACCTCCGCAAGCTACCACCTTCACCCCAACAAGCTGCCACCTTCACCCCAACAAGCTGCCACCTGCCTCCCAACAAGCTGCCACCTGCCTCCCAACAAGCTGTCACCTCCACCTCCACAAGCTGTCACCTCCACCTCAGCAAGCTGTCACCTCCACCTCCACAAGCTGTCACCTCCACCTCAACAAGCTGTCACATCCACCTCAACAAGCTGTCACTTTCACCTGCACCTCTGACAGCGTGGTCAGCATTCGTCCCGATGCGGCTCTTCCCCCCCTCCTCGCCCCAAGCCCGGAATGCCGCACGGGGACCATGCGGACTACCACGCCCCACGCCCCACGCCCCCGAATCAGGAATCAGGAATCAGGAATCCATAATCATCAGCTATGAACGACCGCCAATACGCCCAATACGAGAGCTTCGTCCGCATCCTCGCCTTCACCGCAGGCCACAGCGCTGATTTCCCAGCCACCTCACCCGGGGGCAGAGCCATCACCGACCTCACCCGCATCACCACCGCCCTGCAACCGTTGACGGATAGCCGGATCGGCGGCGAGCCCAGTGGCAGCACCCTCGCCAAAGAAGAGCTGGAAGATGCCCTGCGCGAGGACTTGAAGGACATCGCCCGCACCGCCCGCGCCATCGAGGTCGGCAGCCCGCCACAGCCCGGCTTCGCCACCCCCTACCCCCTGCCCAGAGACGGCACCCAGCGCAGCCTCATCGCCCACGCACGGAGTGTGCTCGCTCTCGTGAGGGGGAATGCCGCCCTCATCGCCCGCTTCACCGCCTACGAATTGCCCTCCGACTTCGTCACCGATCTGGAGGCCGACCTCGCCGCCTTCGACGCTGCCACCGACAGCCAGGCCGACGACCGCATCTCCGGCGTGGAAGACACCGCCACCGCGCGCAAGCTGCTGCGCGATGGGCGCGCCGCCGTGGTTCAGCTGAATGCCAGCGTGCGCAACAAATACCGCCGCCGCCCCGAGCTGCTCGCCGCCTGGCGCACCGCCAGCCGCGTGGACCGGCCAGATGCCCCACCACCCGCGCCCCCGATTGCCCCCACCCCCTGAACGGGGCCTCCGTTTTCAGCAAGCGATCTGACGGTCACTCGAGTGTGGTTGGGAGGACGGCCTTCCCGCTCGACCCAGGGTTCAAGATGGAGCCGACCCGAGAGCCGACGGGTCGGCATCACCAGCGCTGCGCATCGCCCGCACCGCTGGGGCATCGCCTGCACCCGCAGGACCGGCACCCAGGACGACCGCCAGCCCGCCAACACGAAGGACATGGACCGCATGGGCCTGCTCAATGAAGGCTTCCGCTACCGCGACCTGGAGACCGGGACATCACGGAGCCGTCACCCGGCAGGCCTTGTGGATGGCCCCCATCTGTATGTCCATGTGCGGCAGAGCCCTGGGACCAAGTTTGATCCGCTGGGGCTTCGTGAAGGCGGCGACAAGGGTATGCAGCCTTGAGGGAAAAGGGTGTAAACCGCCTCGTGTCGCGGATGGGGTCCACGAGTTTCACGTCAATAGTTTCACGCCTATTTAGACACACGGGCGCACCCAAACACACAGTCATGTTGCTTTTGGCGCAATAGGCGTTCAAAAACAACACCCACGAAGCAGCCTGGTCGTTCTAAACCCACAAATCTGTGGCTCATAGCGATCTTGACGAACAGAACAAAATTGTTTCTCATCTGAATTGTTCGGCTAAGAATCGGAGCCATCACCATTTACCGAACTAATATTCATGGATTGGGCGGAGGGACATTAGCATGCTTTACACCCTCACAGTTCTCTTCTGGCCCGTCACTCTGCCAGCCTACTATCTCTCTCTGGTAGCCTACGCACTTATCTACTTGCGGCCATTTTCAGCTCAACCAACGTTCGTCCGTGGATCATACATCGCACTGCTATTGATGCCCATTCTGTCGCTTCCGATCTTCTGGTTTTGCTATTATGTTTGGCATCCATACCCCGACTCTTATGAGCGGGGTGCGGACGAGAACGGAGAGACGGCTTTTCTTATCTCTCTGACTTTAGCTGGACTGCTCTTTGTAACCACGCTTGTGCCTGTGCCTAGAACAGCAAAAACGTGAGCCACAACCCAAACAAGGCCAACATTAAAGGGTGCATGGCTGCGAGGAACGAGCCAGCCAATGCCCCTGGGGTTGAACAAGCCCGGCTTTAACACGCTTGTGCTCTTGTGCGCTTTGTGTTGCTCGGGGGCTGTGCGTTGCGCTCTTGCGCGGTGGTTTTGTGTGCGGCCACGCGGCTTGATCGTCGTGTGACGCGCTCATGGTGACTGCGTTGTGGTTGTTATCCGCGCTCGGTGGGCTCTTTTTTGGCTCTGCGTGGTTTCGTGGGCGTGGACTTCCTTCAGCGCTTGCGGAGAGGGATTCGGTGAATCATATTGCAAAGTTACAGAAATTAAGAGCGGAAGGCGGGTCAGGGGAAGCGGCTCCGTGTGCAACAGCTCAACAGAATGTTCACCCATTGCCTGAGCGCCCTGCTCCTGCTCAGCGGTTTTGGCGTTGTTCCCCGCTGCGGCAAACCTGCACGATGAGCGACCCGTAGGTTGGGCAGGTCACCCTGAGTCAGGCCGTGGGTGCGCCACGGGGACCATGCAAGTTACACGCAGCCCCTGGCACATGCCATGCGCAATAACGGGCTCAACCAACGTAAGCCTTATGATGCGCACGCTTCTTACCCTTTTCCTTTTATCTTCGTTGGTCGTGCACGCGGCACCGCCTGCGACCAGGCTGAACCCTAACGAAGAAGGTGCGACGAAGATCGTCGAGCAGATCAAGCCGGCCATCGTGAAGATCACGCAGCTTGGCTTTGATGGTGTGGATGGCCTGGGCTCAGGCTTCGTCATCAGTGCCGATGGCTTGATCGCGACCAACATGCATGTCGTGGGCCAGGGCAGGCGCTTGCAGGTGGAGTTCAGCGACGGCCGCACGTTCGATGTGAAGTCCATCCATGCCTCCGATCACCACCTGGACCTCGCCATCCTGCGCATTGATGCCAAGGGGTTGAAGCCACTGAAGCTAGGCGACTCAGACAAGGCGGTGCAGGGCCAACCTATCGTCGCCATGGGTAATCCCGAAGGCCTCGCCTTCAGCGTCGTTCAAGGGGTCATCTCCGAGGTGCGCGAGGTTGAGAAACTGCCCATGATCCAGGTGGCCATGCCCATCGAACGCGGCAACAGCGGTGGTCCGCTGCTGGATCGCCAGGGCAATGTGCTGGGCATTCTCACACTAAAGTCGGTGCGCACCGCGAACCTCGGCTTCGCCATGCCGGTCAATGATTTGAAGAAGCTGATGATGGACCCGAACACGGTGCCGATGGAGCGCTGGTTGACCATCGGCGTGCTGGATGCGCGCACCTGGAAGCCCGTGATGGGCGGCAAATGGACGCAGCGGGCGGGCGTGGTGAAGGCCGAACTGCTGGGCGATGGATTTGGCGGTCGCTCGCTCTGCTTGTGGCAGGGAACGGAGCCAAAGGAGCCCTTCGAAGTGGCGGTCAATGTGAAGCTCGATGACGAGAGTGGTGCTGCCGGCCTGGCCTTTTGTAGCGATGGCGGCAACGTTCACTACGGCTTCTACCCGACCGCAGGCCAGCTTCGGTTAACAAGATTCGACGGAGCTGATGTCTATTCCTGGACCATCCATGCCACCTTGCCGTCCGAGGCCTACAAGCCCGGCGAATGGAATCACCTGCGTGTGCGCGTGGATGACGATCGCATCACCTGCTTTGTCAACGGGGTGCAAGTGATCGAGCAACAGGATGACACCTTCCGTGGCGGCAAGGTCGGCCTGTGCAAGTTCCGCAACACCCGTGCTGAGTTCAAAAACTTCCGAGTCGGCAGTGACCTGCGCGACAAGCCGCTACCCCCTGAGGTCGCCACCCGCGTGGACAAGTCGCTAGATGCGTTTCTTGATCAGCCGGAGACTCGCGAGACCGCCCTGCAACAACTGATGACGGAGAAGGGCCAGGGGCGCCGCGCCTTGAATGATCGCGTGAAGGAGATCGACGCCGAAGTCGCCGCCCTGCGCCAGAAGGCGACCACGCTGCGCAAGCTGGGCACCGAGCTACACCAGCGCACGATGGCCAGCGACCTCGCGACACTCATGGCCAAGCCTGAGCGGGACATCAGCCTGCTACAAGCCGCACTCATTCTGGCCCGTCATGACAATGCCGAGGTGGACATCGCCGCGTATGAACGCGTGATCGACCGCATGGCTGAGGAGCTGCGCACCGACCCACAAATCAAAGCCGGAGGTGAAGCCTCCGTGCTACGAATGAACCGCTATCTGTTCCAGGAGAACGGCTTCCACGGCAATCGCTACGACTACGATAACCGCGCCAATTCCTACATGAACGAGGTCTTGGAGAATCGCGAAGGTCTACCCATCACCCTGTCGGTGCTTTACCTTGAACTCGCCCATCGTCTCGGTCTTCACCACATCTTCGGCGTGTCCCTGCCCTCGCGCTTCATGCTCGGCTTTTATACCGACGAGGAGAAGACGGCCATGCGTTTGATTGATGTCTTCGACAGCGGCAAGCTGCTGAATGAAAAGGAGGCGTTCACCGTGGCCCTAGGAGACGATGCCGAGGTGGAGGAGAGTTTTCTGAAACCCGCGACCAAGGAGGAGGTCGTGTCCCGCATGGTCCGCAACCTCATGTCTATGGGCGAAAGCGAATTGGCCATCACAGACGCCATCCCTTACCTGGGGCTGATGATTGCCACACAGCCTCAAGAGCTGCGCCACCGCTTCGAGCGTTACCTTGCCCGCCGCACGATTGGCGACCTTGCAGGAGCAAGAGAAGACCTGCGCAGCATCCTAGACAACCCGCCGGCAGAGCTGGACGAAGAACAACTCCGCGAACTGCACAGCACCTATCAGCAGTTAGGCGAGGACTAGTGATTACACCTTCACGGCATTCACCACTTCCGGCGTTGGATACACCCGCCGCCAAGCGCGGCTGATGACTCCGAGAATGTCTTCCAGTGCCATGTAGCAAAGCGGCACAAGGTAGAGACAAATGACGGTGGCAAACAAACTGCCGTAGCCCATGGCCACGGACACGGGGGTGAGGAATTGCGCGTGCGTGCTCTGACCGGCCTTGCTGCTACCGAAGACGAACTCGACAATGTGGCTGATGCCCCAGGGCGCGTGATCGACCAGCCAAGAGAAGTCAAAGATCAATGGCATGAGGCCAACAAACGTGGTGACCTGCGTCAAGAAGATGGCGCGGAACCGCGCGGCTCCGCCTTCGCGCACGGCGCTGAGCACGCCGTCCGTTTCACGGCGATAATTGATCTCGTCGACCAGCACCAGGGTGTCATTCACCACCACACCACTGACGGCCAACATGCCGAACATGCTCATCATGCTCACCGGGAAGCCATGGACAACATGCCCTAGCACCGCACCAACAACCCCGAAGGGAACGACTACCAGCACGACAAACGGCTGCACGTAACTCTTGAACGGGATCGCCGTGAGCGCATACAGGCCGAAGAGCACGACCGCGACCGAGATCCACATGGAGCTTTTGGTTTCACGCTCGGAGCGTGCCTCGCCTTCGAAGCTCCACTTCACATGCGCATGCTGCGCCATGAGCGTGTCCATGAACTTGCTCAAGTCCTCACGAATGATGCGTGGGTCGGTGGTCTTCTTGTCGACGTCAGCCGTGATGTTCAAGGCCCGCTGGCGATCCACGCGACGAATGGTAGTGAAGCTCTTGGCGACCTTGACCTCAGCCACGCGAGCGAAAGGAATCTCCAGCCCTGCAGTGGTGCGCACACGCATCGTGTCCAGCGTGGCTAGACTGCGGCGTTGATCACGCGGGTAGCGCAGCATGACCTTCACCTCATTGCGTCCGCGCTGAATGCGCTGCACTTCATTGCCATAGAACGCTTGTCGCACCTGACGTGCGAGGTCGCTGACGGTAACACCGAACTGCTGTGCCTCAGGCTTGAGCCGAAGTGACATCTCATTGCGGCCTGCATCCAGCGAGTCATTCACGTCGAACACGCCCGGATACTGCGAGAGCTTGTCTTTGATCTTGGTCGAAAGGTCGAGCAGCTCCTGAGGATTGGTGCCCGCGAGCTGCACGTCGATGGGATCCCCACCACGGAAGATCTCGGCGCGGAAACTCAGCTCCTCGGCCCCCACGATCTGACCAATGCGCTTCCGCCATTCATTGGCCATGTCCACCGTATTGACCTTCATGCTGCGCTCCTCAGGCCCATAGGTTTCCATGGTGACTTCGCCAATGTGAGCCTGCCCACCGGAGATTTCACTGGTGGTCAAACGGGTGCTGCCCGTGCTAGCGATGATGTGCTTGATGACCGGGTTGCCATCAGGTCCGACATACTCTTTACGCATCTGCTCTGCGATCTCGTAGATGCGTGAGATGTGGCCATCCGTGACTTCGAAGGGTGTGCCCTCCAGCATAGACAGGCGCGCTTCGATGCGCTCGCTGGCGATACGGGGAAAGGTCACATAAAGAATGCGACCACTGAAGAAGAAGCCACACAGCACCGCTAGCCCACCAAAGAAGGCCGCAAGCACACTGTAGCGATGGTCCAGACACCAACGCAGGGACGGACGATAGAAGCGATCGACGAAGCCATAGAGCAGACCATCAGCCCAGCGGTGCATCGGGTCCAACCAGTGGCCTACCTTCTCCAAGAAAGGAATCGGGTGCGCCAGATGCGCGGGCAGGATGATCTTGGTCTCCACCAGTGCGATCAGCATGACCATGATGAAGACGATCGCGATGGGCTTGAACATCACACTGAAGTCTGAGTCCTGGAACACCATCGGCATGAACGCCATGACCGTGGTCAGCACGCCAAAGGTGATTGGCACCGCCATGCGGCGTGTGCCTTCGATGGCCGCATCCATCGGCGACAGTCCTTGCTTGCGCAGGGTATCGACATGCTCGCTGGTCACGATGGCGTCATCCACCACAATGCCGAGCACCAGGATGAAGCCGAACAGCGTGGACAGATTGATCGCGATATCTGCGGACGGCATCAGGGCGAACGCGCCCAAGAAAGAGACCGGCAAGCCCACCACGATCCAGAACACCGACTCCAACCGCAGAAAGAGGCCGATGCAAATCAGCACGAGGATCAGGGAACTGCGCGCATTCTCCAGCAGCAGTTGGATACGGCCTTTGACGATCTTGGAGCGATCATTCCAGAACTCAATCGTCACACCATCAGGCAGACGTCCGCGCGCTTCCGTGATGTAGTTTTTCACGTTGTCCGCGATGTCGATCGCGCTTTCCGCCCCCTCACGCGTGACGTTCACCACCACACAGCGCTTGCCATTCAAGCGCGCGATGAGCGGGTTCTCGCTGAAGCCGTCTTCAATCTTCGAGATCTCCCCCAAGGTGAGCTTGGTGCCATCGGGCTGTGTCATTACCACCACCCGCGCGTAATCGTCGCCCGTGTAGGCCCGTCCGCGCGTGCGGATCGATACATCTCCCGCTTCAGTCTTCACCACGCCGGCAGGAAGGTCGATGGCCGCATTCCGAATGGCACTGCTGATGGACTCCAGCGTCAGCCCGTATTTGCGCAGCGTGTCCTCTGAAATCTCAATGCCGATCTCGTAAGCGCGCGAGCCCGACAGCTCGACATGCGAAATACCTGGCTGGGCCGCGAGCTCGTCGCGCACCTGCTCGCCGAGGCGGCGCATGTCGCGCTCGGCCATGTCCGCCGCAATGACGACCGAAATCACCGAGCGTCGATCATCCGAGATTTGCAGCACTGGCTTCTCCGCGTCCTCAGGGAACTGAGGAATGGCATCGACACGAATCTTGAGGTCTTCCAGCACCTGCCGGGGATCGAGCCCTTCCTCGACTTCGACCATGACCGTTGCACCGCTGGACGAGGCCGTGGAGTTGATGTGCTTGATACCCGAAACCTGCTGGATCGCTTCTTCGATCTTCAGCACGATCATCTCTTCCACTTCCTCGGGAGCCGAGGCGGGATAAGGCACTGAAATCTCGACGATGCGCGAGGGCACGTCAGGGAAGACTTCGACCGGGATCTTGCCCTGCCAGATTGTGATGGCACCCGCCGCGATGACGGCGACCATGAGCAGATTGGCAGCAACGCCATTCCTTGCGAACCAAGCGATCATGACAAATTAAGAGCGACCGCCGCTAGAAGGCGGCGTCGAGGTGGAAGCCTGCGGGCCGGACTTGGCGACGCCAGGATTTTTCTGCCCATCAATCGTGGGCAGCACACGCGCACCATCCGCAGGGAACGGGATAGGCGTCACACAGAGCACCTCGCCTTCCTTTGGGGCCTTGGGTGCTTGGATGGAAACAACGATCTGCTTTTCATCGGCCACGAGTGGCTCAACCGTGAGGCGACGCAGCGTGTTCTGCTCGCTGATCAAAATGATCTCATTCCCCGCGCGCACCGCACTCCGTGGGATGATAAAGACGTCCTTCAGCACCTCGCCAACGATGTCTGCCTGAACAAACTGGCCGATCTTCAAGGGTGGAGCCCCATCACTGCGCTGCGCATAGGGGTCATTGACCTGCGCCACAGCCACCACTTGGCGGGTGTTCATGTCCATGGCACCCTCCACGCGCACCAGATTGCCCTGCCAAGTGGCAGGCTTGCCATTGACCATCGCTTTGAACTGAACCGCTGCGCCACCGCCCGCGATCTCGGCGTTGCGGTAGTTCTCAGGCAGAGACAGAAAGCGCATCTCACGCTCTGGCAGGGGCAAACGAATCTCCACGTAATCAACCGCAAAAACCTTGGCGAGCTGCGTGCCCGTGCTGACAAGCTGGCCTACATCGACCAGTTGCTCCAGGATCTGGCCAGCGAACGGAGCCTTGATGACAGTGCGCTCCAGATCGCGCTTCGCCTTCATCACCTGCGCCTTGGCTGCTGCCACCTCAGCCTCGGCTTTGGCCACCTGCGGCTTGCGCAGCACCATGGCACTAGGTTCACCCGTCCGGCCGAGGGCTTGCCAATTTTCCAATGCCTGCTCGGCGCGTGCTTGTTCCTCCGCCAGCATGGCCTCGGCCTGTGCCACCGTTGCCTGGGCGACCACCACGGCGGTCTCATAGTCCACGGGGTCAAGCTTCAGCAGTGTCTCGTCCTTCTCGAAGAAGCCACCGGCCTTGAAGTTCTTGCTCACCTCGACAATGCGTGCGCCTACCTCTGGCAGCAGCGTGGTCTGTGTGCGCGGCTGCACCGTGCCCTGGGATCGCACTTGAACTGGGAAGCTCATGGCCTTCAGGCGTGTGCCCTCCACCTGCACCAGCACGGGGGGCATTTCGTGCATCACCGTTTCCGGCGGATTATCGAGCAGCCACTTGGCCCCTAGACCACAGAGGGTGAGGATGAGGACGGGGATAACGAAACGAAGAAGGCGGCTCATGGGGCGGGAATGGAACGTCACACAGACAGGCACAGTTGCGAGGGAAAACCGGAGCGCCGTGCGGGACGGCAGCGCTCGCGCTTTGCTCAAATCTTAGAACTCCCCGCCCAAGGCCAGATGCAAGTCGGCGCGGTTGCGCAGACGCTGGGCTTTCGCGCCGAGCAGGGAACTGCGGGCATCAAAGGCACGCTGCTGGGCATCTAGCAGCGTCAAGATGTCCGCCAGTCCACGATCATACTGCCCAGCGGCAAGCTTCACGGAGCGCTCAGCTTCGGTCACGGCTTGATCGAGGGCGTGCTCCTGCTCCACGAAGAAGGCTTCGGCAGCGATGGCGGTTTCCACTTCCCGAAAAGCTGTGAGCACACTGCCTGCATAGGTCGCGAGCGCTTCCTCGTAGCGACCCTTCGCCAGTTCGATATTGGCTTTGATTCGCCCCCCCTCAAATAAGCGCTGCGCCACTCCGCCTGCGATGCTCCAGATGAGCGAATCTTTATCGAGCAAGAAGACCAAGTCTTCAGTGCTGAAGCCAGCGCTGCCGGTGATGTTCAGGCTGGGCAGGAAGGCTTTCTTGGCCGCGCTCTCATCATGCAGCGACGAAGCCAATCGACGCTCTGCCGCACGCAGGTCTGGGCGACGCAGCAGCATCTCAGAAGGCAAGCCGCCGGGGACGCTGCGGGAGATGGATGGCAGCGTGCGTGCTCCGCCTTCCTTACCGGCAGGATAGTCGCCCAACAGCACCTCCAGGCTCCGGCGGGCGGCATCGACCGTGCGCTCGCAGAGGGCTAGCGAGGACTCGGCACGTGCGAGGTCCGCACGGCTCAGGCTCACATCCAACGCCGTCTTTTCACCATCTAAGCCACGGTCGAGTTGCTTCTCCACGATGCCCAGGTGCACACGCCGAGTTTTGACATTCTCCTCAGCCTGCGCGGCCAGAGCCTCGGCTTCCGCCAGGGTGATCGCAGCCTTCACGGTGTTGGCCGCGAGCGATAGCTTCGCGGCGTGAAGGTCGTCCTCAGCGGCTTGTGCATCCGCCACCGCCGCTCCGCGTTGATCGGCCACGCGCCCCCAGAAGTCGAGTTCCCAACTGATGTCCGCCCCGAGTGTGAAACGATTGCTGCGCTGCCCCAACCCCACAAAGCGCTGCCCGCTTGCACTCTGGCTGCGCCGCGCGCCAAAGTCAGCACCCAACTGCGGCCATAGGTCGGCCCCGGCGATCCGCGCTTGGGCACGAGCTTGGGTGACACGCGCCGCCGCGCCTCGCAGATCATGATTTTGTGCGATGGCCTGCTGCACCAGCGGCTGCAAGTTGGCTCCGCTGAAATCCGAAAGCCAGCCCGTCGCGGCATCTGACGAGACCTTGGGCAGGGCGTTCCATGCTTTGGGTGCGCCCTGTTGAACCTTGGACACGTCACCTTCCAGACGCGACTGCCCCCAGGGCTTGAAGGCAGTGCAACCCGTGATCACGAGGGCGCAGGGAATGATGGGAAGCGAAAGGCGGCGCATGAAGGCGGGAGGCATCCACCAGAGATACAGCTTTTGCAACCGGGTCCATGATAGACTACTGCAACAACACGGGCCCCGAGATCGTGTCCGTGTTGAGCGAGGTTTCACCGGCGACGGCTGGCAGGTTGTTCAGGAGGAAGAAGCCTCGGCATTTCTGCACGCCTCCATCTGGAAAGATCATGCCAGACCATGTGCCTGGCCGAGTGATGTTCGTGCCCGGTGGCAGCGGATTTGGGTCAACCATGGTGAAGCCCCCCGAAACGAGCCCCGTGGAGGGCGTGACCTTCAGCGAGGTTTTGCGCACGTTGGTCGAGCCCGTCAAGGGAGCCAAAGGCGGCACCACGGTCAGACCGGCAGGCTTGATCAGCACAGGCACGGTCGGTGCGACAGGCGGCGTGCCGAAGTCACCGTTGGTGAAGGTCAGCGTCGCATTGGTCGTGGTCAAACCAGCGGTGTAAGCCAGCCCCATCACTGCCGCCGTCGTCGCTGGCTTTTCATAGACACCACCCACCGGGATCAGCGTCACCGGGCCAAAACCATCTTCATACAACCGCGAGGTAGCAGGCTGCAACTTACGCGACCACGACACACTACCGGTCAAGGTGGCTAAGGCCGGAGACACTCCTGGCGTGATATCCAGCGCCCCCACGACCGTGTCCGCCGTGGCGGAAACTTGGTGCACTAGAACCTCGCCGAGCGGTCCCACAAAGGTCGCCGTGCTGAAAGCTATGCCATCCGCCATCACGCCCGCCACCGTCACCTTGCCAGTCGCCCCGTTGGTGAACGAGCCATAACTCGTG
>CAXNNN010000043.1:0-13248 GCA_964203095.1 Verrucomicrobiaceae bacterium
CGGTCCCAGCGGCGCGAGACCTGAGTCACCAAACTCCTTGGCCACGTTGAGCGCGGTGAAGCGGTAAGTCATCGCCCCAGCGCTGATCGGGGCCAACGAGGCCCCGGTGGCGTTCACTTTGGCGACGGCCTCCGCGAGGGCTTTGTCCTCCTGCGCATGGAGCAGCGAGGCGGAGAGAAGGAGAGCAAGAAGGGGGATTCGAAGCATGGCGTCGGGGGGAACAAGGTTCGTGAGCAGCAGTAATAGACAGAAAAGGTGGTCAATGTTTCAGCGACTTCACAGCGGGCTGCCTACGCCCTTGAGCGCAGCATCGACCACGGCCTTCAGTTCCACCGGGATTTTTGCCTCGGAAACCTTGAGTTTATCGGAGGCTCCTTCCTGGATCCACCATTTGAAGAGCGCCAGCTCTTCCGCCGTGGCTTGATCCTTGCCATCGGGCGGCATGTGCTCGTCATCATCCGCAGGGAGTTCGATGCGCTGAATGGCCAGGCTGTCCACAGGCTTGCCCGGCACGATGGTGCTACCGTTCTCGCCTCCCTTGATGGCCAGCTCATAAGTGTCCATGCGCAGGTCGCCCTTGGACTTGTCCGCATTGTGGCAGGCGTTGCACTTGGCTTCCAGCATCGGCAGGATGACATGCTGGAAGACCAGCTTATCGCCTGTGGCTGGCGCAGCGCCGCTTTCCACGGGGGCGGTTGTTTTGGGGGCCTCGGGCACGAGCTTGTCCGCCTTCTTCTCCTCGACCAAGCTAAGCATCCACTTCTCAAACGAGGTCATGGAGCTCGCCATCGCTGCGGGTGCATACTGCGTGAGATACTTGCTGCCGTGCACCATGTTCGCCCCGAAATGCGCGCCAACACTCATTACTCCCATGGTCGCAAGCAGCACCACACGGCAGGCGATCATGGCCACTGAACCGCCCGACGACATGGCCGACAGGCGCAGAAACAGCGCGAGGATCGCCCCCACTGCCGTCGCGATGCCGAGCCCTTGATGAAGAATGAAGGACCCGCCTTCATAGCCGCCCTCGCGCGCTAGGAAAATGCCAAACACGACGGCCACTACACCGCCCACGGCCGCCACGAACAAGGTGAACAGCGCCATATCGCCCCACTTGTCCTCCACACTGCGGCGGACGCAGCCCATCTCGATCAGCACCGACAAAATCAGCACGCCAATCGGCAAATGGACGGCAATTGGGTGGAAACGGCCGAAAAAGAGCAGCCAGGTGG
This sequence comes from Verrucomicrobiaceae bacterium, assembly GCA_964203095.1. GTDB lineage: Bacteria > Verrucomicrobiota > Verrucomicrobiia > Verrucomicrobiales > Verrucomicrobiaceae > JAEUHN01. Next base: position 1,233 of record CAXNNN010000043.1, read on the forward strand.
GAGCCTCGTAGCCCTCCGGCTGGGTTCCGAAGTCAGGCGGCCATAGCGCCAGCACCGCACCGAAAACCACGGTTAGCGCGGCGGCACCCGCCCACGTCCAGGTGTAACTTGAAGGTGCATCATCAGCAGTCGGAATGTAGGGCTTGGCCATGGGATTGAGGGGGGGACAATAAAAACAACGCAGCAGAGCGCATGTTTTATTTCATGGGCTTCAGATTTTACCAGCGCCAAGGGCGTGAGACTCCAGCCTCTTCAGGCGTCCACATTCTGCGCCACGAAGGCTGCAAAGGCGGCCGCCACAGCCTGCGTGCCGTCGCCAAGCACACGCGCCAATGTCCGCCCATTGATCGCCAAGATCGGATGCACCTCCCGCGTGCTGCTCGTCAGGAAAGCTTCGTCGGCTTGCAGGAAGTCACCCATCGAAATGCGGCACTCTTGCACAGGCACGCCAGAGCGCTGGCAGGCATCCAACACCAACGCGCGAGTGACCCCGGCGAGACAGCCACTGTCCAAGGGCGACGTGAGTGCGATGCCGTCCTTGAAGATAAACACGTTGCTGCCTGTGCCCTCGCAAAGATCCCCCCTCGTATTGGCGAAGATCGCCTCCCCGGCCCCGTGCTTCTTGGCATGGGCCAGCGCGACGACATTGCCGCCGTAAGACGTGCTCTTCACGCCAGCGAGCGGGTCCAATTCATTCCTGGTCCATTTCACTGTGACGACGGGTGTGGCCGCAGGCCAAGTCGTCAGCGGCACTGCCACCGCGAGCAAGGTCGGCGGCGCATCGCCCTTGTCCGAACCGACCGGCCCAAGACCGCCAGTGACCGTGAAACGCAGCCTGGCCGAGGTCAGGGCATTGGCCACCATGACCTTGCGCAGCGCTCCCCGCATGACCTCGATCGTGGGCGGCTCGATTCCCATCGCCACACAACTGCGGACCAACCGCTGCCAATGCCGAGTCAGCGCCACCGGTCCTAATCCACGGTCTGGAAGCGTCTCGAACACGCCGTCGCCAACGGTCAGCCCATGATCGAAGGGCGACACACGCGCCTCCGCCGTGGGCACGATGCTGCCATTCAACCAAACAAATGCGGGGGTGCTCATGCCGACATTGTGCTGGCAAAGCGTCGATTGCCAAGAGCTTCTACCGTTTGCCCCAAAACGCAGAGAGCAGGGCTGGCTGAAAATCCAGTTTCCCAGCGGTGGGTTCCATGGTGTGAATTCAGATGCTCTTCGCCCTGCTTGCCGCGTTCCTTTTTGCCTGCTCTGGCGTGTGTGCGCAGCGGACCTCGTCGATGATCGGGCCGGTCAAGGCGAACGCGCTCCGCCTTGCGTTTGCCACGCTGGTGCTCGGCATCTGGGTGTTGCTGACTGGTGGCGTGGATATCCACACCACCGCTGCAAGGCGCTTGTTTGTCAGCGGCCTAGTGGGCTTTGGCCTGGGGGACATGGCCTTGTTCTTTGCGCTGCCGCGCCTGGGTGCCCGATTGACTTTGCTGATCAATCTCTGCACCGCCCCGGTCTTTGGCTTGGTCGGGGATAGGTGGTTGCTCGGCACGCGGCTGGAGCCGTTTCATGCCCTCGGCTGTGCAGTTATTCTGGTCGGCGTGAGTCAGGCTCTGCTGGCGAGAAAGAGTCGCCCAGCAGCCAGCACCTCGCGCACCGCAGGCTTCGTAGCGGCCCTGATCGCCGGCTTCGGCCAGGGCACAGGGGCCACACTCAGCCGCTGGTCACACCAAGTGCAATCCAGCGTGGGCGAAATGCTACCAAGCAATCATGAGACTTTCCTGCGGGTACTCGCAGGCACCTTGGCGGTGCTGCCGTTTTGGCTGGTCGTTCGTGGTCGCCGCCAAACCTATACCTGGGCTGTCGAGCGCCCGTTGTCCCCGCGCGCTTGGCTTTGGATCATAGCAAATGCCACCGTGGGCGCGATCCTGGGCGTCACGTGTTTTCAGCACGCGTTACTGGATGCCAGCAGCGGCGTCGTGCTTAGCATCACCGCCACTACACCCATCCTGGTCATGCCCATGACTGCCTACAGCGAGCGCGACGTGCCCTCTGCCGGGAGCATCGCGGGAGCGTTGGTCGCGGTGGCGGGCATGGTCATGCTCAAGCTAGGAGCCTGACGCCCGAGCTTTTGCTGAATGCTGCGCACATGTGGAAAGGCGATCCGGTCCTTCATGAGCGCAAGACTATCCGTGTAGGACCCCCAGCTCAGCATCTCAATGTCCAGGTGGTGCCCCCCAATCATTCATGCTGCGATGGTTCGTGCAGTAGATGTCGATAGTGTTCGATTCCACCAAGGCACTGCCGTAGTCATCCACTTCGTAGATCACCCCTGGCTGCGCCTTGATACGGAAACGGGTGCCCAGAGGGAATCGTGCCCAGTCAGCGGCCGCACTGCGGTTCATTTCCTCGAAGGATAGATTCCCCCACGCCCTCGGCAATGTCTTCTCCTCACCTCCAACTTCAGTGCCCAGCCTGTGGTCAAAATGCCCTAGCGCCCGCGCTGTATCCCATGCAGCTCTGGCGCTGCCCGCACAGCGCATGCGGAGCAGTTCGTCATCCTAGAGCCACCCGTCGCAGTTACCAGCGCTAGGCGCCGCGAGAGTGATCGCTTCGATCCCTCCGCGCAGGCGCAACCGTCCTTGAACCCGAATGGCTGGCACATTCAAACCTATCAGCCGATCAGCCAGACACGCTTCGCACCATCCGTGCAAACGGCTCCCCTGCTACCGATCATGAAGCTGTTGGCCCCGCCGAGGAGCGCGATTGGCTAGCCGCACAGGCCTATGTGGAAAGCCGCACCGCTCCTCTTCGGCGCACCTTTGCCAGCGAACCTGCAGCCACCGCAGCCGCCACGGCACCCGAAGCCCCCGCCCCGCGCGTCTTGATCACCAGCAGCGATTGGTCACCGATGAAGCCAGCCCAAGCGCCCAAACTCACCCCGTGGCCAGGCCTAGCTGCCGAGTATGCGGGCGAAGTGCCCCCACACATGCGCGGGCGAGCCACACGCCTCTGGCTTGCCCTGTTCAGTATCTTCATGGTCGGGGGCGAAGCGGTGGTCATGACCCTGACCGATCACCAGAGAACCGACCAAGTCACCCAGCTGACCCGAGACCTAACCATCGCCACCACACCCGCGAAGACCCCTGCGCAGCCATTGACGACAGCACCTATGGCACGCGTCCTTGCCCCTGAAAGCAAACTCGGACTCAAGGAGACCGAATCCCAGGCGGAAGCCCTGCTGCAACGTCTGCTGAAGGCGACAACGGATGAGCAAAGGCTGGCTTGTGTCGCCGAGCCAAAGCGTCATCGCGACAGCCTGCACGAGTTCTTTGCCGCCCAGCCCCAACCGCTGACTCTGCAAGGCTTCCGTGCGCTGCCCGCCGCCGTCTCCACCCTGCCAGGTAATTACCCCGTTACGCTCTGCGAAGCGCACACCAGCTTCTCCACCCGCACAACCGCGATCACACGCCTCCGTTAGCTCTGACGATGGCAGCTTGAAACTCGACTGGCCACTGCTGCTCGACTCAATGGAGAACCAGCTCGCCAACTACGCAGCTCGTCCCAGCCCCGAGCCCCGCTCGGTCATGGCGGGACTGAAGCGTAACTTCGGCTTCAGCCTACCCGAGAGCATCCGCGCCAGCCATCACGTATTTGACGTCCAATGCAGTGGCAACAGCACCGACCGCACGCTGGTGCTGCTGCCCAAGGACTCCCCACCGGCCGCGCGTTTGATTCGACACTTGCCAGGAATGACCTCTACATCGTCCACACCCTATTGCACTGGACCCAAGTCGACGGACGCCCTGCATCGACATTCTTGGGAGGCGAACTAATAGCACAAGAGTGATCGCAACAGGCGAAAGGCTGGACCAGAGACGTGCAGTGGGGTAATCAAGTCATGGTGAATGGAAGCGTTGTCGTGGCAGGTGTCGGTCCACATTGCTTCTGCACACTCATGATAAGCATCGCTGGGTGCTAGAATAGCTGGCTCAGGGGAAACTGATCACCGAAACACCACATCCACGCCCATGGCACTCTCTCGAGCGAAGGCTGGCACCCAGTGTGGGCGGCGGCTTGAGATGATTCGGTAGATCATGGAAAGGAGGTGTAGGGTGACGATTCGATCCACTACCCGGTAGCCGCGCTGGCGACGGAATAGCAGCTTGATGCCCCAGTGCAGGTAGCGTGGCTGGAGCATCAGGGGCGTGAAGTCTAGCTTCACGCGGTAGCGATAGCGCGAGCCACTCTTGGGATACTTCAGCTTGTAGGTCTTCTTCGCGGCACGCAGGTGTTCGATGGCGGGTTCATCGTCGGTGCCAAAGAGGTAGTCACGCGCAAGGGCCAGCAAGCGGAAGGTGTCTTCCATGAACTCAATGTCGACCACAGGCAGCGCTGCCTGTGCCGCCAGCGTCTTCATCTGTGCAATCCGCTCCAGTGAGCGCGTGGCCGACCGCAGGCAAGCCTCTGGGTCTTGGACGAAGTATCGCATCATGCGTCGAAAGCTGTGGCTGACGAAGATGTTGTGCCAATAGACCTGCAACATGGGCGGAATGCGCACGCGACGGAAGAATAGCTTCTGCCGTGCGAACTCCTCGATATACAAAAGCTCCCGAATCACCTCGTCGGACAGCCGCAGTAGTTCCAGCAAGGCGTGGGGATCGGTGCAGCCCATCTGTGGCGCATACTCACGAACGGCGTCTTCCACCAGGGCTTGGTCTTTGAACAAGCGTAGCGTCACAAAGGTATTCAGCTCGGTCCAGACGGCAGTGCTATCCACAAAGGCGAGGCGGCGAAAGGGCACCCAGCCACCGGTCTGACACCAGACCATGCAACCGACCACATTCTCGGCGTGACGTAACTCCTGTGCGTAACGCTCATATTCCCAGCCGACGAAAGAGGGATACTCGCCACAGCCTTCATACTCGCGCCGTGTTTGCAACTCGATGATCTTCGCGACCTTCGTGCGGAAGAAGTTCCGGTTCAGTGGCAGGTAGCGGAAGAAGTCGCTCTCCCCATACTTCATGGAGATGATCAGTGCCGTGCTATCCAGCCCATCCAGCACCTTCGCGAACGTGTCACGGTGCCACATCAAGTCGCCAATGCGGTAGGCACCGACCGTCCACGTGCGGAAGATGAGCTTGCGCTCGTGCTTCTCAAACACATGCAGCAATCGCTTCAGGAAAGCGTTGGCCTGCGCCGGGTTCTTTAAGCAGAGCTGGCTGCGAAAGTCATCTTGCACATCTCGGCTATCCGCCTCACCCACGCGGACGATGACGCCTGCAACGCAGGGAAACTGGGACAAGAACTCATCCAACAAGCCCCGCGTGAACTCATCAGGATTCACACCGCGTTCACGAACCGCAGTCGTGGTGGAGAAAAAATCCATCGTTAGGTAGATGGACAGACCATGCGCTTGCAGCAGTTCAAAGCAGCGCAGGAATTCCTCGCGAAACACAGCGATCTTCGCCCGCACCTCCGGCTCATACCAAGGGTGGTCGGCGAGATGCATCACATCGTCCAACGAAATGGCATTGAAGCCCATGGCTGCCACTTTCCGGCCAAAGCCATCCAAGTCGGCCCTGATCTGCGCCCATTGGGTTTCTCGCTCAGGGCCGTCGAGTCGAAGGTGCTCGAATGGAATCTTTGACCAGTTGATAGTGCGGCGTTGGTAGCCCCGAAAAAACGGTCCGATGGCGTCGATGAGATAGAGGGACTCTGGCACGGTGCACTAAGCGTCACCTGGGGGATTGTCCGAGAGACAGTTTTGTCACATCATCGGTGACACGCGCCATGACGACTAGCTCCACCCAACTGCTACGCGCCGCATTGAAGGCGGAGAATGTTGAGGATTGATAATCGGGGTGACGGGCAGCCACGGCATCCACCGCCGCGGTCAAGTCCTCGGTAGGCTCAGTCATCGACTTGCCGCCCAGCCATCTTTGCAGAGCATCCGAAAGCGTCCACTCACGCTTGAGCAAGATGATCAAACGTGGCCCAGCACGGAGCATTCGCTTTTCCATGCTTTCCACTTTGCTAGTGAAGCGCCACTGACGATCCAGGTGGAAGACCAAGCTTGGCTCGGCAAACCGCCAGCCGATCAGTTCCGTGTTCGTCGGCAGTGCAGGATATTGCTGAGCCACGGTCACAGCTGGGTGGATCGCGCGGACATCCAGGCAGACAAGATGCAGCAGCGCAGCCGTAGCGACCATGGCCAGCAAGCTGCCGAATACGGCCAGACGACTGCGGGTCACTACCAACCAAACGATGACGCCGCCCAGTAGCGCGAGTGATACCAGAAAGCCTGCGCCATGTTGTAGCAGCGGCCGCAGCGGCTGTGGCCAGTCAAAGCCCAACGAGACTGCCGTGACGATGCCGCCAACAATGAGAAGCAATCCAACACACCCCACGCACCACCAGCGCTGCCAGCGAGCGGTGAAGGAGAAGCTCCCACCCAAGGCCAGCAGTAGCATCGCCGCTGGAAAACCCGGCATGACATAGTGGGGTAGCTGCGTGGCGTAGAAGGTGAAGATCAGATAGGGCGCAGCGAACCAACTGACCAACAGCGCATGAGTCGCGGACCATTGCTTGCGCACGGTCGTCACGATCAGTGGCAGCAGTGCGATCCAGGGAAACAGGCTGAGGAAAGCCGTGGCCAGATAATAACCAGGCACTGGGAACCGGCCATTAAAGGCCTTGGTGCCGCGTTCCACGACATGCTCCCCCATCCCTACCTTCCAGAACAAGCCCTGCGTTTCGATCAAGGCGGGCACGCCCCACCCTGCGGCAATGCCCACACTGATTAGCAATCCTGGCCACATTCGCAGCTGCGCCCACGGCAAAGGCTTCCGCCAGAAAGCGAAGCGCATGAGCATGAGTGCTACCCCAGGAACCAACAAGGCCAAAGGCCCCTTGGCCAGGAAGCCTAGCCCAAGGGATCCATAGAACAGCCAGTGCCATCGCTGAAAACCGCGTGAGCCCTCCTGCACGATCTCCAGCAAGGCACGCAAGGCCAGAGTCACGCACAGCACCAGCGGCATGTCGGCCACGCATAAACGCCCGTGCACGATCACTTGCACCGTAAGTAACCACGCCGCTCCCGCGAACAATCCGGCCTGCGCACTATGCACCCGCCTGCCAATGCTGCTCGTCACGAGCGCCACAAGCCATACCGCCAGCACCGTATGCAGGCGCGCAGACAACTCGCTCACGCCGAGCAGCGTGTAATGCATCGCCATCCACCAGTAAGTCAGTGGTGGCTTGTCAAAACGATACTCACCATTGAAATAAGGCACAGCCCAGGAGCCTCGTTGCATCATCTCCACCGTCGCGTGGGCGAACCGCGGTTCATCGCGATCCATCAATGGTAGCACCGCTATCCCCGGCAAATACAGAAGAGCCGTCAATAGCAAAAGCACGAGCCAGCCATAGCGCTGACAGCGAGCTTCATTGAGGGGAGCGAGGGGAAACAAGGGCATGTCTTGGATGGGTGGCAGACGAGGCTGATGCGGCGTTACGGAGTCGACCGCGCGCAGCCCAGTGAGTCAGCGGGAGCGAGAAGACGAGTGCGATCAGGACCGAGGCGAGCACGTCAGTCAAGTGATGGCGGTTCAGCTGCATCCGTGACCAGCCAACAGCACCCGCTACCAAGGTCAGTGGCGTGCCCAAAGATGGCACCGACAATAGCACAGGCAACGCCCCGCCAAACGCCGTGGCGGTGTGCGCTGAGGGCAGCGCTTGATAGGCAGATTTAAAGCTCGGGCCATGCAGTCGGTCTTCGACCTGAGTGGAGGGGCGGGGCCGTCCCGTAGCACAACGCAGGACATTGGCCGACAGGCCAGCCAGGGTCGCACACAGCAAGCTGGCCACTGCCATGCGCATGAACCAACGCGAGCGCAGCACCCAGCCCACAGCTTGAAGCAGGGCGAACAAGAACACATTGAAACCGGCGAAATCCCCCCAGTAACTGAAGGCCTGCGCCGTTTCCTTCACCCCTTGGTTCAGAGCAGTATCCTTGGGGCGCAGGACGAAAAATGATGAGCCATCGAAGGGAACTAACCACACAAAGCCCGCAAATGTCGCCACACCGAACATGATAGCCACAGGAAGCCAGTATGAGCAGAACCACAGACGTGTGTAACGCAGCGCCTGCAGGCAATCTCGACGCAGCAATCGAAAGAAAAATGTCATTTATGTTTCTTTGGCAGAAGACGCCGCGTTTGGCTCCTGTTCTGAGGAAACAAAAATGACACCGCGACTTGAGCGCTGTTTAGGGGGTTACTGCAACAACATCGTCACACGGAAGCTTTTGTCACTTGTGACGCAAAACCGCCACAATCGGATCTTTATGAGCCGTATCCTGGTGGTTGATGACGAGAAGGACATCGTAGACCTCGTGAGCCTGCATTTGCAGCGCGAGGGACATGAAGTGTTCGCGGTTGGCAACGGCCTGGGCGTGGTGCCTCTGGCAGTGCAGAATGAGCCAGACCTCATCGTTCTAGATCTAATGCTGCCTGGGATCGATGGCGTGCAGGTGCATCGCCGACTGCGAGCCGACTCGCGCACACGGCACATTCCTGTCATCATGCTGACAGCCCGCTCTCAGACTAATGACCGTATTGCTGGGCTAGAAAGCGGTGCCGACGACTACCTGACCAAGCCTTTCAGTCCGCGTGAACTGATGCTGCGCATTGGGGCCGTGCTGCGACGATCAAAGAAAGTGGTGACCCTGGCAGAGCAACGCATCGGCGACTTCCGCCTGGATCGGAAGAACATGTCCCTCTCTATTGAAGGCACTCTGATTGACCTGACCATCACCGAGCTGAAGCTGGTGACTTCGTTAATGGACAACCCTGATCAGATTCACTCGCGCTCCGAATTGCTCAACGTCGTCTGGGGCTACGCGGATGACTCGCAGTCGCGCACCTTGGACACGCACATCAAGCGGCTGCGTGAGAAGCTGGGCACTCACGGCAAGCACATCGGCACCGTGCGCGGTCAGGGTTACCTGTTTCATTCAGTGCCTCCTGAGGAAGCAATGGCCTCATGAGTGCCCGCACCGGCAGCGCTTCGGTGGCATCAGGTCCGATGAATCAGCAAGAGGACAAGTCTGCTCGTTTGTCGCTGATCACCCAAGCCTTTGCAACCAACCCGGATCGCCATGACATCTTGGCTTCCTTGCTGAACAGTGTCCGTCAGGGCGTGCTGGTGATTGATTGCAAAGCGAATCTTCACTATGCCAACCAAGCCGCGTATCGCTTGTTGGATTTGGACCATGGCGTGCTCACTGCTTTCCCTGACTGTGACTTGATTCTTATCTTGGGAACCTGGCAGACCGAAAGCACACCCCTGATTCTGGAACTTCGATTGCCCGCTCATGATCCCCATGAAGATCGCATCTACCGAGTCGAACTGGCTCCGCTGCCAGTCGATCCCGATCTCTTTCAGATCCTCATTGATGACATCACCGAGAATCTCTTGTCTGAGCAGATACGGAAAGACTTCGTGACCAACGCGTCGCACGAGCTGCGCACGCCGCTCTCTCTGATCAGTGGTTACATTGAGACACTACAGAGCGGCTTGATCAAAGGCAGCGCGTCATTGCACCGCTGCCTGGAGGTGATGGAGAAGCACAGTAAGCGCATGATGCGTATTATTGAGGACATGCTCACCATCTCGCGCTTGGAGAGCGGCGATGCGCAGTTGCGCTGCGACAGCTTCCTTGTGCGTGGTTGCGTTGAGGATGTGCTAGAGCATCTAACGCCGCTGATTGAGCTGCGTCATCCGGTGGTCACGCTTGATTTCCCGAACAATGGCGGCCTGCTCAACGGAGATCGCTTCTATTGGGATCAAGTCTTCACCAATCTGATCGAGAACGCGCTGAAGGAGAATCCACGCACTGGATTGAAGCTGCACATCAGTGGCCGCTGGACCGCTAGCGAATGCGTGCTGACGGTCGAGGATGATGGCGTAGGCATCCCCGCCGATGATGTGCCCTTTGTCTTCAAGCGCTTCTTCCGCTGCGCCAAACATCACAGCCAAGAGACCAAAGGCACGGGCTTGGGACTCTCCATTGTAAAACGTGCTGTGGAAGCCCATGGCGGCAGTGTTCGCCTGGAAAGCAAGGCGAACCAGCGCACCGCCTTCATCATGACGGTGCCTCTTTGAACGCTGCCATGTCCCGTGGCTGCGAACAGTTGGCGCAGTGGTCTATTGAGCCACTAGCGAAAAATTCTAGCTCGCTGCAACAGCAGAGCCCATGCGGCGTTTTCGCATGTCTTCTCATGCAACGTCTGCTCCTCTGCCTACTCGCCCTCGGCTCATCCCTGTTCGCAACCCCGTCACCGAACATCGTCGTCATGCTCGTCGATGACATGGGCGTGATGGATAGCTCGCTGCCGTTTCTTAGCGATGCCGCAGGCAAGCCCAAGCGTTACCCGCTCAACGAATTCTACCGCACTCCGAACATGGAGCGTCTGGCCTCGCGTGGCATTCGTTTCAATAACTTCTGCGCCATGAGCGTGTGCTCACCCACTCGCATCTCCATCATGACTGGTCAGAATTCGGCCCGTCATCGCACCACGAACTGGATCAACCCCGACACCAACAATGCAGGCCCACAAGGTCCTGCGGAGTGGAACTGGCAGGGGCTCAAGCCCGGCGACGTGACGCTGCCAGCGCTGCTTCAGAGCGCAGGCTACCGCACCATCCATGTGGGCAAAGGACACTTCGCACCACGTGAGTTCGAGGAGGCCAATCCTCAAGCCATCGGCTTCGACATCAATGTCGGGGGTGGCTCCATTGGCGCGCCAGGGAGCTACTACGGCAAACAGAATTTTGATCGCCCCGCCAAGACCAATGCCAAGGGCAACCGCGGCAGTCATGCCGTGATGGGCCTCGAAAAACATCATGGCCAGGACATCTTCCTCACCGAGGCACTCACCCAGGAAGCCAAGGCTCATGTGAGTGATGCTGTGAAAGCGCAGAAGCCCTTCTTCCTCTACTTCGCGCAGTATGCAGTGCATGCGCCCTTCGATTCGGATCCGCGTTTTGCCGATCATTACAAAGACAGCGGTAAGCCGGCCAATGCTCAGGCTTTTGCCACCCTGGTCGAAGGCATGGACAAGTCGCTCGGAGACATGCTCGATCATCTCGATGCCCTCGGCATCGCTGACAACACACTCATCCTCTTCCTGGGGGACAATGGCAGCGATGCACCGCTCGGCCATGAACACGATGTCGCCTGCGCTGCTCCGCTGCGTGGCAAAAAGGGATCCCACTACGAAGGCGGCATGAGGGTTCCCTTCATCGCGGCCTGGGCCAAGGGCAATGCCAGCAACCCTGCTCAACAAAGCCTACCCATCGCTGAAGGTGCCATCCAAAGCCAGCAAGCCGCTGTGTATGATCTCTTCCCCACTCTTCTCCATCTCACAGGCATCACGAACCCAGCTCGGCACTCCTTGGATGGTAAGAAGCTCGACACCCTTCTCACGGCCAAGCCTGACAGCAGCCGCGATGAGAAGTTCTTGATGCACTACCCACACGCACCGCATCGCACCAACTACTTCACGACCTTCCGCGATGGCGAATGGAAGGTCATCTATCACTACTTCCCCACTGCCGTGAGCGGCGGCAGCCACTACCAGCTTTTCAATCTGAAGTCCGATCCTTTCGAGCAGACGGACCTGGCGAAAACGCACCCTGCTGAATTGAACAGGATGATGCAGGGCCTGATCGCCGAGCTCGCAGCGCAGGGGGCCGTGTATCCTGTCGAAACGGGAACACAAACACCCGTTAAGCCGCAGCTGCCATGATACGTCTGTTGTTTGTTCTCTTGGCGCTCTGCCCTCCGCTATTTGCGGCGCAACCCAACATCCTGTTCGTCCTCGCAGAGGATCATGGCGCTCACTTCGGAGCCATGGGCCGCACGGATGTCCAGACGCCACGAATGGATGCTCTCGCGGCCAGCGCTGCCTTTTTCCGCCGGGCCTACGTCGCCTATCCTGTCTGCTCC
>CAXNNN010000044.1:0-13210 GCA_964203095.1 Verrucomicrobiaceae bacterium
CGAAGGCTTCCCGATGAACGACGCGGTGCGCCAGAACCTCTTCGCCGCCATCAGCACCGACACCGGCTCTTTCCAATACAGCAGCACCACGGCGCACACCTTGGAAGTCATCGCCGAGATGATGCGGGCGGGCCTCGACACCTCGCGGCTGGCCAACCTGCTTTATCATCAGAACCCCATGCGCCGTGTGGAGCTGCTGCGCACGCTGCTGAATGAGATGCAGTTCCGTGCTGACAACCGCATCGCTTGCTGGAGCTACACGCAGGCGACGAAGCAACGCATCGGCGTGCTGCCGGGCGACACCGAAGGCCTGATCGATACGCTGCGCAGTATCGACACCGTCATCAGCGCCGTCATCTTTGAAGAGCAGCGCGATGGCAACATCCGCGTCTCCGCCCGCAGCAAAGACGACCGGGTGAATGTTGCTAATGTTTGTGCCCTCTTCGGTGGCGGCGGCCACCGCTTAGCTGCCGGAGCTACCCTGCCCGGCCCCATTGAAGCCGCCGCTGATCGCTACCTTACAGAACTCGAGAATGAAGTCCGAAGACCAGACTAACGGTGTCCTCCTCATCGACAAAGGCCCAGACATGACATCGCACGATGTCGTGGCTGTCGCTCGCCGTTGCCTCAATCAAAAGAAGATCGGCCACTGCGGCACGCTTGATCCCATGGCCACCGGCATGTTGATCCTGGTGCTCGGTAGCGCCACGCGCCTGTCGGATCTGCTCATGTCCGAGGACAAGGAATACACCGGCACCATCACGCTCGGCTACACCACGAACACGCAGGACAAAGAAGGCGATACGCTGGAGACCAAGCCCGTGCCTGAGGACCTGACGCTTGAGCAGGTCAAGGCTGCCTTTGAGACCATGCGTGGCGACTTCCACCAGATGCCGCCCATGGTCAGCGCGATCAAAAAGGACGGCGTGCCACTCTACAAGCTGGCCCGTCAGGGCAAGGAGATCGAGCGCGAGCCCCGCTTCGTGCGCGTCTTCGATTACGAGATCACCCGCTTCGAATCGCCCGAGATCGACTTCCGGGTCGTCTGCACCAAGGGCTTCTACGTCCGCACCTACGCGCACGACATCGGGCAGAAGCTCGGCTGCGGCGCGCACCTCAGCGCCCTGCGCCGTATCCGCAGCGGTCACTTCAAGTTCGAGCCCGGCAGATACGCCACCTTCGACGATCTCAAGCAAGGCCGCCGCGATGTGGTGGAGTCCGCGCTGCTGTCGTTGTATGACGTGTCGAAGCTGCGTGGGGCGTAGCGTAGCTTCGAGTTCTACTCGAAGTCGAGCACCCCAATCCCTTCGAGTGAAACTCGAAGCTACTTCAGCCCACTCAGCATCCCCTTCAGCGCGGCGGTGATCTTCGGCGAGGCGTCCACCTCCAGGTAGCTGCTGCGGGCACGCCAGGTTTCGTAGCCACCGATGGCGTGATGCTCGGGCGTGGGCAGGTAGCCGTTGTAGCCATTGGCCAGCGAGATGGTGAAGAGTTCCTCCAGCGGCTTCGTCGCCTTCAAGTCCAGGCCGATCTCTACAAACACCTCGCACGGAATGGCGGCCACGTGGAGCCCGCCGATGCGGTGCGCCTGGACCTTCACCGGCACGGCGTCGGTGAACTTATCCAGCAGCAAGGTCTCACGGGCATAGATCGCCTTGCGATCACTGAACTGGCCGTCCTTGTCACGGGGCAGCGTGTCCATCAGGTGCTGCGCACGCTTCAGGTCGGCGGGCGTGCCCTTGCGCACCTTCAGCAGCAGGTCCTGCTCGGCACTGGCCAGGGGCACATCGGCTTTCCAAGTTAGCTTGTCCCAGGCCCGCATGGCGGCATCCGCCACGCTGCTGGCCACGGCTTGGATCTGCTCGCCAGGGGCCTTCTTGCGCAGGGTAGAGGGGCCTGCATAGTTGACGTTGTTGATGTTCCCACTGGTGCCGTTGCTCATCATGCCAACAAAGGCGGGCTTGCCGGTGTAGCGTGCGTCAGTGGTGTTCAGGCGCTGCGCCATCTCGTCGGCGAAGGCAGCGAAGTAGTCGCCTGAGATCGCCGTCTTCCCGCCCACGTAATGCAGGCTGTAGTTCGCCAGCAGTGCCAGCGGACGCTGATCCGCCTTTGCACGCACGGCCAGCAGGCACACCTCGGGATCGACCGGCCCCGTGGGCTCCGTCACCTTCGGGTTCTGCGCGCCAGGGTTCATCAGCGCGGTGTCGGTGGTGATGTCGAACGGGTTCTCATACGATTCACCGGGCTTCAGCTTCCACCGGCGGTTAAAGACCTGGGTCGGGTCCGCATCCTTCCCCCAGGCGACCTCCGCCGGCTCCAGGTTCTTATGCGCCTGAATGATGCCCTGCGCGATGCGGCCCGGCAGCTCGGCGAGATAAGCTGGGTCAGGATCGCTCTGGAAGACCCCAACCATGGTCGCGCAGGAGTGGGAATGCGTGGCACTGATCAGGAGGTTAGCCGTGGGCACCCCGGTCGCTTGGCTGGCTAGCGCCTTGGCCTCCTCGCAGATCTCGCGCGGGATCATGCAGGCATCGACAATGCAGAAGATGATCGCGTGCTCGCCATTGCTCAGCGCCAAGCAGCGGGCGTGCATGGGATCGGTCACCGTGCTGGAAAAGGCCCCTTTCATGTTCCCATTGATCGGCGACGGCAACTTGGTGGGCGTGATGTCTTGGGCGAAGGCCCCAGCGCGCAGGCCCTCGGCCAAGGTGGGAAGCGTCAGGACCAGACCGAACAGGATAGGGAGGAGGAGACGGAGCATGTGACCCATACGTGCCGCCGGGCGGCGGGCTTGCGCCTCGTCCAGCCACGGATGCCCTGCTCTAGCCCCCCAGCCGTGCGAAAACCCAGACCGGCAGCCGCTTTTCCGGAGCCTTTCGCGCCATTTCCGGAGCCGGAAATCCTCTTTCCGCACCCGGCACGCTCATTTCCGGGACCGGAAATCTGATTTCCGGGACCGGCACGGAGAAAACCGGAGCCGGAAAGCACACATCTTCCGCCGGAAATCCCACTCCTGGGTCAAGAAATCTGGTTCACGGGACCATAATTCCGACTTACGGAGCCATAAATCCGGCTTACGGGGCCATAAATCCGGCTTACGGAGCCATAATTCCGGCTTACGGAGCCATAAATCCGGCTTACGGAGCCATAAATCCGGCTTACGGGGCAACAAATCCGGCTTACGGGGCCATAAATCCTGCTCACGGAGCCTTCAATCCGGCTTACGGAGCCATAAATCCTGCTTACGGAGCCTTCACTCCGGCTTACGGAGCCAGAAGGGCACCTCTGGAAACCCGTTTTCGACCGCCGTCGCAGTGTCCATGATAGGTAGGGCGCGTTGTCTCAACGCGCCGGATACACGACGGGATTTCGCGTCAGCGTGCCGCATCGCCACGTCCCACGCTTCGGCGGTGGCGCTATGGGGATAAAGCGCCCTACCAGCGCGGGGCGAAGTCAAGTCCTCTGCGAGAGGAGATTTCCAGAGGTGCCCAGAAATCTCATTTCCGGCGATTCCCAGACCAGCAGCGCAGGCGGTAGGGCGGGCTGTCCCTAGCCCGCCGCCGTGTCGCCGCAGGACTTACCGAACGACGACGGGCATGAACGAAGTCCAGGGGCCTGCCATGCGCGGCGTGTTGGGGCAACGCGTCCTACCTCTCCCAGGGTGTCAACTTCCCCTTTACTAACCGCTCATCACTGAGCACTGAACAGGCTGCCCTTTTGCCCGCCATGACGCCTTTGTTCTATGATTCTCACATGCACACTCCGCTGTGCAAACACGCCTTGGGCGAACCCGAGACCTACGCCCAGCATGGGCAGGCTATGCGCCTGAAGGGCATCATCTTCACCTGTCACAGTCCCATGCCGCGCGGTTTCTGGCCGCAGGTGCGCATGGGCATGGAGGAGTTCGATACCTATGTGGGACTGGTCAACCGCGCGACGGACGCCTTCCGTGGTCAGCTGGACGTGAAGCTGGGTATGGAGAGTGATTTCTTCCCTGGCTACGAGGACTGGATCGCCGAGCTGCACCAGAAGGCGGACTTCCATTACTGCCTGGGCAGCGTGCACTGGCAGGGCAAGGACTACAGCGAGCGCTTCGGCACGGAGGATGTGATGGAGTTCCGCCGCACTTACTTCCGCCTGCTGGCGGAGAGCGCAGAGACGGGCCTCTTTGATTGCCTAGCGCACCCCGACCTGGTGAAGAGCTACTGGCCCCAACACTGGGAGTTTGAGCCGATGCAGGAGGTGATCGCCGAGGCGCTGGACCGCATCGCCAAGACCGGCGTGGCCATGGAGCTGAACACCAGCGGCGTGCACAAGAGCTACCAGGAGATGAACCCTGGCCCGCAGATGTTGAAGATGATGTGCGAGCGCAAGATCCCAGTCGTGATCGGCAGTGACTCGCACAAACCCACCCGCGTGGCCGAGGGCTTCTTCGATGCGCTGCAAACGCTGGCCGACGTGGGCTACGAGAAGGTGAGCGTGTTCGAGAACCGCAAGCGCCAGGACTTGCTGATCCGTGATGTGCAGCAGAGCCTGCGAGGCGAAGGGTAGGGCGGGCTGTCCCTAGCCCGCCGTCGCTGGGCCAGCAGACTTTGACGAATGGTCGGCGTGAACGAAGCCCCTTGGTCTGCGATGGCGGCGCTGTGGGACACAGCGCCCTACCAGCGCCTAGCATTTCAAAGCTCCCCCATCCCGCCACGCTTGATCCACGCATTCAGCGGCTCGAACTGCTCGACATCCAGATTGATGCCGCAGCCAAAAGGCGCGGCATTGACCGTGCTGACATCCAGCGCTCCACCGACGATGCTCAAGGAGGCGAAGCCCTCGGCACGGCGTTCATACAGTCCGGCATGAGCAGCGAGCATATCGCGCTGCACCTGCTCCGAGTGCGCGGACAGGCCGCGGAAGTAATGGTGACCATTCCGCTCCACATGCGGCACGCCTAGCAAGGCCATCACCGACAAATCTTGCAGGAGAGCCACGGGTCCGGCATTGGCCAAGTCCTCGCCGCTGAGATGCGTGAGGCCGTGCTTCTTCAGCAGCGCGGCATTGGCCAGACCTTTGACGATGCCCTTGCAGTTCTTGTGGCTGGTGCCGCGATAGCCAAGCTCAATCGCGCGCGGCAGGTCGTCGAGCGAGCCGTCGCTCTCGTCGATGATGATCGCGGGGCCGTCCTTCCACTCGGCCAAGGAGTGCTCCAGCGCATAGGCGCGGTGCATGGGTTGCTCAATGAGGATGAGGTGATCAAAGAGCGGCCGCAGCGCAGGGTCGGCGGTGAGTGTGCGGTAGAAGTCGCGGAAACCGGCCAGGTCGTGAAACTGTTCATTGCCATCCAGCGTGCAATGAAAGTCATCGCCACAGCACTCGGTCAGCACCGCAGCGATCTCGCGCAGACGAGGGATGTCTTGCTCCGGTTTGCCGTTGGCCTTCAGCTTGAAGTAGCGCAGGCCATAGGCGCGGATGGATTCATCCAGCGCATGGGGCAGCCCATCGTGCAGGCGATCAGCCTCGGGTATGTCAGCCGCGCGCAAGGGATCGCCCAGGCCCACGGTGTGCCGCACTTGAATGTGGGTCAGCGGCTGCGCGGGAATGACATCGCGCACACTCATGCCTAACAACTCCGAACGGACGGAGCCAAGGTCAATGGCCAGGGCATCCGTTTGCAGCAGCGTGTGCAGCGGCTGGCCCAGGCCCTTGCACAAGCCATCGAGGACGGCGCGCTCGATCAAGCTGGTGCCGAGATTCGCCAGTAGCGAGGGCACACTCCGCTGCTTGGCCCACTGCGATTGCTCATCGTAGAGCGCACGCCACCATGCGAAGAAGGTGATGTCCTTTGCCGCCGCATGCCGGGCAATGCGGGAGGCATTCTGAATCACGGCCAGCATCTCGGCCAAGTCTTGCTCGAACAGGGTCGAAGGGTCCTTGGTGAACCATTTCGGCGGCAGTCCTTCGCTCGCGAGACCACGCACGGGCTTGCCATTCACCACGAGATCGACGCTGACGAACAAGTGCGGCAGCGCGGTCATGCTGGCGATGCCATACTTGAACGGAAAGCGTGTGCGCATGGGCAGCACATGAAAATGAAAGCCTTCGAGGTGGAAAGTGGCGGGCATGATTCGTATCTTGGCGCGAGACTGGAATTGAGCAAACTCTGCGAACTCGATACAAACGCCCTCCGCTATGAGCAACGAAACCCAACACGACGACAACATCCACCGCGTGAACGAGAAGGCCGACGAGATCGGCAAGAAGTTCCAAAAGACCAAGGCCATGCAGTCGCTGTTCGAGCAGGGCATGGTGATGATCGACCTGATCAAAGACTACGCGAAGGGCAACTACCGCGAGGTTCCTTATTGGGCCATCGGGGCAGTAGCGCTCGCGCTAATGTATGTGCTGAACCCCATCGACGTGATCCCCGACATCATCGTCGGTCTCGGGTATCTGGATGATGCCACGGTGGTGGCCTTTGCCCTGAAGCTGATCGATACGGAGTTGAATCGCTACAAAGCCTGGCGCGAGAAGCGCGATGCAGCCGCAGGCGCGCAGCCGACGGGCAAGGTGCTGGATGTGTGAGCGGACGATGCGGCGGGGCAAACCTTGAAAGTCGCGTAGCGTCCTGGAGTGCGGTGGCAGAGATTCGCGGGGCAACCCCGCGAATCGGCGACACCGCTTTCGTCGGAGGAAAGGCCCCTTCAAGTTGCCCACAAATTGATAACTATGGTCTCCGAAGACAGCGGTGTGACGCTATCGCTTCCCACCGCACTCCAGGACGCTGCCGGGCCTTGCGTTACAGTTACCGCATCATCTCAAACCGCTTCCGAATCAGATCCTTGTCGCTGGCACCACCGAGCTTGGCTTTGGTGTCGGCGATCCAGTTGAGTTCCTTCTCGTTCTTGGTTGGGAGCTTCTTCTGGTAGAAGACACCGAACTTCCCAGGGGCAGGCTGGTCGGCGAGTTGGAAGGCTGCGACGTCGTCGGTCACGTCGTGCTGCGTTTCGTCAATGAGGTCCCAGGCTCCGCCTTTGCGCGGCAGGCTATCGTCGAAGGCACCGGGATAGAACATGACGCACTCGCTCAAGCACTCGACGACGCTGAAGCCGTCGTGATTGATCGCGCGCTCGAAGACGCCCATCATATGAGCGACCTGCATGGCGTGCGTGCGGGCGATGAAGGTCGCGCCGCTGGCGAGCAATTGCTTCATCGGATTGATCGGACGGTCGAAGCTGCCCTGCGGATCGGTCTTCGACTTGCGACCCGTCGGCGTGGTGGGGCTGGTCTGGTTCTTGGTCAGGCCGTAAACAAAATTGTCCATGATGACATAGGTCAGACGGATGTTCTTGCGCGCGGCGTGGTTCAGATGATTGCCGCCAATGGAGAAGCCGTCACCGTCGCCACCGAAGACGAACACATGCACATCCGGGCGGCTCAAAGAAATGCCCGTGGCCAGCGGCAGGGCGCGACCGTGAATGAAGTGAATGCCGTGGCTGTTGACGAAATACGGGAAGCGCGAGGAGCAACCGATGCCAGCGACGCAGACGATCTTCTCATGCGGATACTGCAGCTTTTCCAGCACCTTGTAGAAGGCGGCGAGCACGGCGAAGTCACCACAGCCGGGGCACCACGTGGGGTGGTCGGCGGTGAGGATTTTCTTGGTGAGCTTCTCGGCGGACGGAGCCTCAGGGGCAGCAAGGGCGGCAGACATGATTATTGGAAATGACGGCAAAAGTTTAGAAGATCGGTAGAAACGGTCAATCTTCGTTTCGAGTTTCAGCGAGGCTTGAATCAGGCAAAGAAGACTTGCTCCGCCGTGGTGCCCAGGAGGCAGGTCTTCTCATCGGCGGTCAGGAAATCCAGCCGGTCGCGAATCAGCGCGATGCTGTCGTGGTAATTGTGCCCGGGATCGACCTGGAAAGGGCAGTCACTGGCCCACATGAGCCTGCTCGCACCGAAAGCATCGCGCACGCGGCGGATCAGCGGGGCGAGATCGAGGTAAGGTGCTTTCTTCTCGCCGAGGGCGTAAAAGGCAGACGTCTTGACGAAGGTGTGGTGATGTCGGGCCAGACGGCAGAGGTCGTGCAATTGACGCTCCTTGACCGGACCCGCCATGCCCACGCGGGCGAAGTGGTCGATGACGACCGTGGTGTCGGGGTAGCGCTGGCACATCTTGTCGATCAAGGGCAGCGCTTCGGGATTGATCAGCGGACAGATGGCCAAGCCCTCGGCGGCAGCGGTCTTCCACATCGTCGCCATACCGGGACTGCCCAACCACTCGGCAAGGTCGCGTTTGCCAGGGGTGATGCGGAAACCGCGCACGCCCTGCTCCGCCAGTGTGCGCATGGTCACCGCGACATCGGGCAGGGATTCATCGACAATCGCCACGCCGCTAAAGGTGCCGGGATGATGGTCGATCATGTCCAGCATGTAGCTGTTGTCTGTGCCGTAGTAGCTCATCTGGATGAGCACCACGCGCGAGACGCTCTCTGGCTTGCAATGAGCGAAGAGCTGCCGGGGCGTGAAGCTCGCGGGCTGCATGTCGGCCTTTAGGAAGCCTGCGGCCAAAGGATAAGCCTTGGTGTTTGGCGTCCAGACATGCACGTGGGCATCGATGAAGCTGCCAGAGCGGCGATCCAGAGTGGTGCAACTGGCAAGGGTCGCGAGGGAGGCTTGGGCGAGGAAATGACGGCGGTTCATGGACGGGAAGGGAAAATGCTCAGTGTTCAGTGAGAAGTCAAAAGGCGATGCTGCACATCACCATGCACTAAACACCGAGCACTCATGACTTTTATCGACAGCAGGCTGCGGGCGACACTTCGGCAGATGCTACCGAACGAGCCGCCCTGCACTCAAGCTCCAAAATCGAGAATGAAGCGACGGTAGAACTCCATCGCCTGCTTCACCTGGGCGACTTCCACATATTCATCGGCCGCATGGGCTTGGTCGATGCTGCCTGGGCCGAAGACGATGGCGGGAATGCCAGCACGGGAGAGCTTGCTGGCGTCGCTACCGAAAGGCACACCGCAAGGGCGATCATTCAGCCGCATGGAGCGCAGGACGCTCGTCGCCGTCGTCACGACGGCAGCGCTGACGGGGGTTTCCAGCGCCTCGTCGACCAGCAGCAGAGGGGCCTCAATATGGGCGTTAAAGCTGGGGTGCAGGACTCGCAAGTTTTCTATCAACTCTTGAATATCGAGCAGCACATCAACCGCCTTTTCCCCGGGCAGCAGGCGGCGGTCGACCTCGATAGTGCAGAGATCGGGCACGAAATTCACCTGCACACCGCCATTGATGACACCGACATTCAGCGTGCCGGGACCGAGCAGCGGATGCTGCCGCACAGACAGGTTCTGATGCATTACCTCCAGGGCCAAGACGAGACGAGACATGTGGGAGATCGCATTGATCCCCAGCATCGGCTTGCTGCTGTGGGCGGCCAGTCCCTCCGTGACGATGCGCAGGCGCAGCACGCCTTTGCTCGCAATCACCGCGCGCAGTTCCGTGGGCTCAGCCACGACAGCGGCGTCGGCTTGCAGGTCTTCGCAGAGCTTGACCACCCCGCGAAAGCTGAACTCTTCGTCCACCACGGCGGCCATCCAGACCTCGCACGGCGGTGTGATGCCGTCAGCCTTCAGAGAGGCCACGGCGTGCATCATCGCGGCGAGCCCCGCCTTGTCATCGACGGAGCCTCGCCCGTAAAGACGGCCATCGCGCAGGGTCGGCTCAAAGGGGGGAATGCTCATCCCCTTGATCGAGACGGTGTCCATGTGCGCCTCCAGCACCACTCGACGCCAAGTCTTGCCCGGAAGGCGAGCGATGACATTCCAACGACCTGGAAACACCTCCTGCCGGAAGGTCTCAATGCCGTGGTTGCTAAAAAAAGCCTCGACCAGGGGCGCGAGGTTCGCCTCCGAGCCCCCGTCGCCATAGGCCGGGTTCACAGAATTTACACTTACCATCGAGGCAAGGGTTTTAATGACAGAATCCATTCTGGCTTATTATTTGGGAAAGTTGACAGTCATGGAAAGCAAAAAACAAAGTTGACCCGCGACTATGATTTTCATTTTTTTTCAGCAGCCTGGAGCCACCGCCCTGTCATGAATTTCCGCCTTGTTTCCCTCGCCCTTGGCCTTGCCGTTATCCTTCCGTTCCGAGCAACGGCAGATGTTATCACGGACTGGAACAACATGCTGTTGCAAACATTCGCACAGGAGGGGCAGAATGTGATTCCTCCCACCAATTCCGGCGCGATGGGGATGATGGGAGCCGCCATGTTCGATGCGGTCAATTCGGTGAACCGGAACTTCAGTCCCTACACGAGCTATGACTCGGTCCCGGGGTCAACCTCCAAGGACGCGGCGGCCGCCCAAGCTGGCTACGATGTGCTCATAAGCTTGTATGGGGCGAACTCATTTTACGCATCCAACTTTCAGGCGATGCTTAACTCCCAGCTTTCAGTCATCACGGATACGACCGCCAGAAACAATGGTGTTTCGTTGGGAACGGCGGCAGCTTCAGGAATAATCGCCGCCCGCACCGGCGATGGCTCCACTGCTGCCACGACTTGGTCTTCCCAGCCCGCGAACACCCCTGGGGCTTGGCAACTGGGCAACAACGCTGGAGCCTGGGGTGCCACCTCCGGCACATTCCTGAAATCCCAATGGGGTTACGTGACTCCGTTCACCATGAGTTCCGGGGATCAATTCCGCACCCTCTCACCCTCGGGAACATCCACCTGGTCCCAAACTGATGTGACCACCTTCCTGGCCAGCTCCGCCTACACAGCAGCTTTCGAGAAAGTGCGTATCTTGGACTCTTGTACGAGGCGTGTGCGCCCCAGGATCAAACGAACATCGCTTACTTCTGGATGGACGGCCCAGGCGCAGCATTGCGCAAGAAGTCTAGAGCTCTCTCGGAATCGAAGACAAAGCTCGCCTCTTTGCGCTGCTCAATCTGGCAGAGGCGGACACCGCTATCGCCACCTGGGATAACAAGCGTTATGATGATTTCTGGCGGCCCATGCAGGCCATTGCCCAAGCCGACATTGATGGGAACATCGATACCGTTCAAAACACCAGTTGGTTACCACTCATCCCAACGCCTTCATTCCCCGCCGTCACCAGTGGACACAGGGCCTTCAGCAACGGTGGCGCAACGATTCTGGCGAGCTTCTTGGGCACGGCTAACATTTCGTTCACCACCATCAGCGAGTCCCCCTTCCTCAGCGGATCAGATAGCTATCGCACGTTCAACAGCTTCAGCGAAGTGGCAGCCGAAGCAGGCATAAGCCGCATTTATGAATGCCATTCATGACTCGTTCGACAATATCGACGGTCAAGCCTTGGGAGCAGACGTGGCCACGAATACCTTCAGCAACTACCTCCAAGTCGTGCCCGAACCCAGCAACTGCCTCCTGACCATGATGGTCGGCCTAATGACGGCTATTCGCCGCCGTCGCTAACTGGCGAGTGTTCCCTGGCACCACAAAAAAGCCGCTACTGGATGACCAGCAACGGCTTTCTAGTGAACTGGGAAGCGAAGTCTTACTTCGTCGCGTAGACCGAGGTCTCGATGTAGCGATTGAAGTCGTCGTAGGTGCTGCCGTTGGACCAGAGGCGCACATAGCGGCCTTTGGTTCCCTTGCCATCAAAGAAGCGACCGTGGTTGGTTTGCACCCAAGCCTTGTCAGCACCGACGCCCTGACCGCAGGCGTTTTCGATGTCGGAGTTATAAAGGGTGGTCACGCCAGCCTTGAACTCAGGATCGTTGGAAACCTGAAGCACCACGCCTTTGACGATGACGGCTTGCTTGTGGAAGTGCCAAGCCAAGATCTTGTGGATCGTGAATTCGCCTTCCAGGTCGATCTGCACCCACTGTGGACCAGGGGCGAGTTCGACGAAGCAACCGTCCGAGCTGTCGGCATCTCCGTCCGTGATGAGCTTGAGCGCATCAGGGCTAGGGATGACGATGGCGGGGTCCGAGCTGGTGACCTTCTTGTTGAGGGCCACATTGGTGGTGCCCTTGGGGGCCATGAAGGTCTTCATGACCTTGTCTTCACCCACGGGTTCTTCCAGGTTTGGCACATCGCCGGGAGGCACTGGCGTGCCCTGGAAGGCTGGCTTTGGATAGGTTGGCTTGATCTCTTCCAAGTCACCCGCAGGGGCGGCTGGGGCCGCAGAGGTGGCGGCGGTAGCTG
This sequence comes from Verrucomicrobiaceae bacterium, assembly GCA_964203095.1. GTDB lineage: Bacteria > Verrucomicrobiota > Verrucomicrobiia > Verrucomicrobiales > Verrucomicrobiaceae > JAEUHN01. Next base: position 12,191 of record CAXNNN010000044.1, read on the forward strand.
GGGCACCGCTGCTGTCGGACTTGCCGCAGGAGCTGAGCGAGAGGGCGGCGGCGGCCAGAAGGCTGCTGCCCAGGATCAGGGTCGTGGTTTGTTTCATCATGGGGAATCGGGGGTGTTAAACAGTGAAGTCTTCAGGCGTGAAGACATACTTCTGGCCGGACTTAATGGACTCGTAGCACTTCAGCACGGTCACGCAGGAGCGGAAGGCGTCCTCGACCGGGCAATTGAGGCTGGTTGGGTCTTTCTTGCGAGCAGCCTCGAAGAAGTTGGCCAAATGCGGGCCATGTGGCCACTGCGGGGAGGTCGCACCGAGTTCCCAGGCTTCCAGGGCTTTCGATTCGCGTGCATCCTTGCCCTTCAAGTCCAGCCATGGCTTGGCACGAGTCCAAGGCTTCGGCTTTTCCCAGAACTTGTGATACACAGAGGCGGACGACCGGTTCAGCACTGGAGGATTCGTCTCAGCCAGCGGGTCCCACTTCTGGGTCGCGTTCGGCTCTTTGTAGATCGAGTTGTAGGTCGGGCTTTCGGAAATCAGCACGGTTCCTTCGACGCCCATGAGCTTCTCGAAGTAACCCTGTGAACCCGTGGTGGTCAGCACCTGGTAGTAGGCGCGGCGCGTGCCCTCGGGGCTCGCGTATTCATACATGGCCATCACGTTGTCCGGCAGCTCAAACTTAGCCTTCTTTTTTCCGTCAGGCCCCACGCTGCCATCATAGTAATCTACACCGCCAGTGGCCATGACCGAGATCGGGGTGACCACAGGCTTGCCCTTCTCGCTGAAGAACCAGTTGAACATGTCGATCTGATGCGCGCCCAGATCGGAGATCGGACCGCCACCATACTTGGAGTAGAAGCGCCAGTTCAGAAACTCCTCTGCGTTATTGTAGCCGTGCTTAGCGAGCGTGGCACCATCCAAGTCCATCGTCTTTGGCACTTCGTAGGGCGCGCTTGCCGAGACACCGCGATTCCACTGGCCATACAAGTGCGTCACACGACCCAACAGCTTACTGCCGTTGAGGA
>CAXNNN010000045.1:0-13101 GCA_964203095.1 Verrucomicrobiaceae bacterium
ACACCGCCCCAATGATCATAAGCCCCACAAGCAACTCGCTGCGCCGCCAGCGACGCGTGCTATCGACGAGCGGCTCCGCCAGCGAGCAGGTAATCATGATCGCCGGCATGGCCGCCAGCGTGACCGACGCCGTTGAGAGCCGCGTAGACAAAAAGAACAGCAGCCAATGCCAGCCCATGATCCAGCCGATGCCCAGCAGCTTCCAAAGCTCATCGCGCGGCACCTTCAGCGGCACACGCGTCACCTTCGCCACCAGCGCAAATCCAATGGCCGCCAACCCCGTGCGCCACACCGCTACATCCGCCGGTGGAATCGTGATCAGCTTGCCCAAAATCGCCGTCAAGCTCCAGGCAAAGACAACGAGATGCAGAAGGAGCGCGGGAGACATGAATATGGCGTGGGATCGTGAAAGGTAGAGGCTCAATGAGGCTCATTGTCCAGTATTCTTTGCTCATTCGTTCTTAGAACCTGTTTGAGTAATTTAACATGACATGTTAAATTACTCAAAATGAACTACATCCAAAGACAGATCGAACCGCACCTCCGAAACGCGGCCAAAAGCTTTCCCTGCGTGGTTCTCACCGGTCCACGCCGCTCCGGCAAAACGCATTTGCTCAAGCACCTTTTCCCCAAGGCCAGCTACTACTTGTTGGAAGACCCTGACATCATCGGACGCTTCCGCAACGACCCCCAGGGTTTTCTCGACGGACTCAAGCCACCCGTGATTCTCGACGAGATTCAGAACGTGCCCGAAGTCTTCAATTACGTGCGCACTCGCATTGATCGCGAACCCCGCAAGACAGGCCTGTGGTTCCTCACTGGTTCGCAAGAATCTGGCTTGATGCAAAACGTCACGGAATCCATGGCGGGCCGCGCAGCCATTCTCCAACTGCTCCCCTTCAGCGCTGCCGAGACCGACAAGACCACCTTGCTGCTCGGTGGCTACCCTGAAGTGCTTGCTCGTCCCAAAGCCGCGCAACTGTGGTTCAGCTCGTATCTGCAAACCTATCTCGAACGCGATGTGCGCGCCATCACAGCCGTGCAGGACTTGGTCATGTTCCGTCGCTTCTTAGCTCTGCTGGCAACCCGTCACGGACAAGTGCTGAACAAGTCCGACCTCGCTGCACCGCTCGGCATGAGCGTTCCCTCGATGGGGCGCTGGATAGACATCCTGGAAACCACGGCTCAGATCATCGTCGTGCAGCCCTACTTTGAAAATCTGGGCAAACGCCTCATCAAGTCGCCGCGCATCTACTTCTCGGACTCCGGCCTTGCCTGTCATCTGCTCGGCATTGAAACTGAAGCCGAATTGGAGAAGTCACCCTTCCTCGGTGCCATCTTTGAAGGCTTCATCGCCTCCGAAATCGTGAAGGCCCAAGTCAATGCGGGCAAGCGTCGCGAGCTGTATTACTTCCGTGACCAGCAAGGATTGGAAGTGGACTTTGTGGTGCCAGGTAAGAATGCCTCCGTGACACTGATCGAAGCCAAGTCGTCGAAGACTCTAAAAGCTGAGATGTCCAAGCCCATGCAAAGCCTTGCTGATGCGTGGAATCAACGCACTGAAAAGCGTGGCATCCGTCAGTTACTGGTGAGCCGCGCCACAGCCGCTTCCCTTCATTCAAGAGCCGTTAATCCAGGTGTAAGCGCTGTTTCCTGGCGCAATTTGGCTACCGAGCTCATTTGAGCAATTTAATATCATATGTTAAATTTCTCAAACATGATCGCTATCATCTTGTCAGCAACCAGCCAACCAGATCATTGAATGCATCCGCCGGAATCATCTGTGCAAAGGCAGGTGGCATCAGCGATTGCGGCAACTCGGTATCTTCCGCAATGTCACCCTTCGCGATGCGTTGCTCATTGCCTGCGGCATCTGCGAGGATGATGACTTGCCCAACCTCTCCACGCACAAAGCCCGTCATGGTGCTGCCATCTCGCAGCTTGATTTGATGCAGACGGAAATGCGCATCTACATTGCGATTTGGATCCAGGATGTCTTCGATCAAGCGATCTGCACCGCGATTACCGATGCCATCCAATTGCGGCCCAATGAGTCCGCCTTTACCAGCCAGTGAATGACAGACAGCACAGTTCGCAGTGAAAAGTAATTCCCCTTTGGATGCGTCTGGCTTTGCCTTGACAAAGGCTGCGCGTCGGGCGGCAAGCAAGCCCTCCATCTCTGGCTGCGGCTTGGCGACTTCCACCTTTGGCGGTTGCGGGAGGAAGGCATTCAGCTTGTCTCGCAGGCCGACCGCGGCGGTAGTGCGCAGGATCATGGCGAGTGTCTTGAGCTGCTTTTGGTGCGTATCGGCAGAGCTGAACGTCTCGACGCGAATCAGCGCAGGCTCTAACCCACCTGCACCCAGCCAAGCGTAGGCGTTACCGTCGTCACCATCGACGATCTCGAAACGCACCGCCTTGCCTTTGATTTCGCTGAGATCCCACTCAATGCGCTGAGCTACGTCTGTGCGCGGTGCAAGAGTGGTCCGCAGCGCCGCAGGTTCGCTGGATGAACCGTCCTGCACCAGTCGCACGAAGTTCTTTTGATTCGCCTCGGCCTTTGGAAGCCCTTGATGACCACAGAGCCAGAAGCTCAGTTTCTCGGGTGCGGCGAAGCTTCGGCTGCGCAGGATGCCTGTTAGTTTTTCTGGCGATTTGAGGTCCCGGTTCAAACTGCTGATGACACGAACCATGATGTCACCCAACCCTTTGCGTTCTTGAAGGCACCATGGGCTTTCGTTGTTGCTCCCCGCCACACTCAACCAGGAAAGTTCGATCTCCTGCGTCAGCAATGTCTCCGCCGTTTCCGTGGCCCAAGCCAGAAGGGTCGCAGGCAGCTTGCCCCCGCGTTCAAGCAAGCCATTGCGCAGGGCGTCGATCCAATCCACCGCCTGCGCGCTGCCGTTCGCTGTCTTGCGCGCTCTGGTGGTCGCAGCAGCCAGAGTTTGCTCGTCGGCGTTGCATGCGAGATGGGTGAGCAGATTCGTTACACCGTCGGGCCACTGAGCAAACAAAAAGGCGGAAGCCTCAGCAGTAGGAACCGCAAACGAGATGTCGATGAGCGCCTCGGACTTCGTGTCAGTTAGTGCTGCATACGCGTCTTGAAGCTTCAGATGTTCACGAATGGCGATGCGCAGTTGATGGCGCAGTTGCAAGTCCTCGCTCTGCACCATCTTCAAGGCTTCCAGGAGTACTGGCAACGCCTCTGCTTGTGGATTTTCGGCAAACCAAGCCGCTGCGCGACGCACCACAAACGGATCCGCATTGGCAAGCTCTGCCAACGTGGTCTCCTTCAGGATCAATGGCGCAGGCCTTGTAAATTTGGCCGCATCTTTCTTCACCACCCGCCAAATCCTGCCGCGTTCCCTGTCGCGTCCCGGATGATCCAGCGGCACCTCGTAGTGGCCGATAATCCTGTTGTAGAAATCAGCGATGTAGAGCGCGTTGTCGGGACCTAGTTGCAAATCGACGGGGCGGAACCAGGGGTCGTCGCTGGTAATGAAATCCGGCTGCTCATTCGCCTCCGGCGTGCTGCCGGTGAAGGTGATCTTATCATGGTTCACCTTGGAGGTGACGCAGTTGCCGAGAAACATGTGGTCGTCCCACTCCGGCCCCCAGATGCCGCCGTCGACGTAAATGATGCCGCACAGCCCCGTGCTGCCGTGGCTGTGCTCGCACATATTCGGCGCGAAGCCGAGTCCATCGTGCGGCTTGCCGAAGCTGGGGTAGTGCGCGCCGCGCAGAAGTTGTGTGATGGGATTGCTGTGGCAGTCGGCGCTGTAGAGATTGCCATGCCGATCCCAGCACAGGCCGAAGGGATTGACTTGGCCAGCGGAGTAAAGCTCGACCTTCGAGCCATCAGGCCGGAAGCGGAAGACATTGCCGCTGTGCAGGTCGAGCTTGGAGCCATCTTTCGCTTCCAAATGAGAGGTATTGCTGAACCCATGCGTCGCATACACCCAGCCATCCAGCCCAAGGCGGAAGCTACTGCACATGCCGTGGGTATCTTTTTCATAACCGAGTGGGCCAAAGAGCACCTCGCGCAGGTCGGCCTTCCCGTCGCCATCGGTGTCGGCAAAATACCAGATGTTCGGAATGCTCCAGGCGATGCAGCCTGCCTGGTGCTCCGGTTTGTGCCAGGGGACGACGCCAGTGGGAATGTTCAGCTCATTGGCGAAGTCGGTGACCTTGTCGGCCCGACCATCGCCGTCCGTATCCTCCAGGATCTTGATCGCATCGCGGCTATCGCGCACATGGGTGCCCTGGGTGTCCATCCAGCGGTCTTGCTTGGCGGCATAGGGGTACTCGACCGTGCTGCTGACCCAGAGGCGACCTTTGGCATCGAAGGCCATGTTGATCGGTTTGTTGATCATCGGTTCACTGGCGAAAAGCTGGACCTCAAAACCCTCCGGCGCGTGCAGCTTCGTTTGCCCCTCCTCAGGCGTCAGAGCTTCGGTTTCGCGCACCAAGCGCAGGGCTGACTCCTGGCCAAAAATCAGCGCGGGACAGGCAAGCAAAAGGAGCAACGGGCGGCACATAGACTGAAATTACGCGGCGAGGCCCTGCTTTCTGAAAGCCAAAACACGTCGCCGCCACCCCAGACAGCGCCTTTTTCAGTAATTCCCAGCGCACGAAACCGTGCTTGCGTTCCTCCCGTTCACCCCGATAATCTAGGCCCTTCCGGTCCCAGCCCACCGCCCCGATGACCGGTCTGAAATGGGGCACGTGGTGAGCTTCCCGGACGGAGGTTCGCCATCGTTTTTTTACCAACGTCCGAACCAAGATACCAACACAAGTGAGTGAACTAACACTATCGGAACTGATCGCGGGCTCCTTCCGCACGTTCCAAGAGGGGTCCATCGTCAAGGGCCGCATCCTCGAAATCAAACCTCAGGTCGTCCTCGTTGACATCGGCTACAAGTCTGAGGGTGCGATCCCTTCCTCGGAGTTCGAAGACGAGGACATCCAGGTCGGCGACGAAATCGAAGTGCTCCTCGAGCGCCTTGAAAACGACGAAGGTATGGTCGTGCTCTCGAAAGAGAAAGCCGCCCACAAGCAGAACTGGGAAAAGATCGCCAAGGTCTTCCACGAAGGCGGTCTCGTCCGCGGCAAGGTCAAGGGCGTCGTCAAAGGCGGCCTCATGGTCAATGTGGGCGTCGAGGCATTCCTGCCCGGCTCGCAGATCGACATCATCCCGCCGAAGGATCTCAACGAATACGTCGGCAAGGTTTACGAGTTCAAGATCGTCAAGATCAACGACGACCGCAAGAACGTGGTCCTCAGCCGCCGCGAAGTCATCGAAGCCGAACGCGCCGAACAGCGCCAGAAGTTCCTCGAAGGCGTCAAGCCCGGCGACAAGGTCAAGGGCGTGGTCAAGAACATCACCGATTTCGGTGTGTTCGTGGACCTCAACGGGATGGACGGCTTGCTGCACATCACCGACATGTCCTGGGGCCGCCTCAACCATCCTTCCGAAATGGTCGCGATCGGTCAGGCCCTCGAAGTTCAGATTCTCGAAGTCAATCGCGAGAAGGAGCGTGTCTCCCTGGGCCTCAAACAGATGGCCAACAATCCGTGGGAAAACATCGAAGCCCGCTACCCAGTCGGCCACAATGTCCGCGGCAAGGTCACCAAGCTCGTCGCTTACGGTGCCTTCGTCGAAGTGGAAGAAGGCGTCGAAGGCCTCGTGCACGTGTCCGAACTCTCCTGGACCAAGCGCATCGCGCGTCCGTCCGATGTCCTCACCCTCGGCCAGGAAGTCCAGGCCGTCGTGCTCGGCATCAACAAGGAGGAGCGCAAGATCAGCCTTGGCGTCCGCCAGCTCGACACCAATCCTTGGGACGAGATCGACGTTCGCTTCCCTGTGGGCACTGTCGTGAAGCGCCCCGTCCGTAACCTTACCGCCTACGGTGCGTTTGTAGAGCTGGAAGAAGGCATCGACGGCATGATCCACGTGTCCGACCTCAGTTGGACACGCAAGATCAACCACCCATCCGAGGTCCTTAAGAAGGGCCAGGAAGTTGAAGCCACCGTGCTTGGCATCGACAAGGCCAACCAGCGCATCAGCCTGGGTATGAAGCAGCTCGAGTCCGACCCATGGTCGAAGATCGACGACCGCTTCAAGGTGGGCGACTTGGTCAAGGGCAAGGTCGCGAAGATCGCCAGCTTTGGTGCCTTCGTGGAACTCGAGGACGACATCGACGGCCTCGTGCACATCAGCCAGCTCAGCGAAGATCACGTGGCCCGCGTCAAGGACGTCATCAACGTCGGCGACGACGTGGAAGCCCGCGTCATCAAGGTGGACAAGGTCGAGCGTCGTATTGGTCTGTCCGTCAAGGCAGTCAACTACAACGAAGCCGACCTCAAGCGCGAAAGCCAGGCCTTCGAAAGCCTGCGTCCTTCCTCCGACCTCGTCGGCCTCGAACAGGCCTTCAAGTTCGCCACGGAAGAATGGCGCCCAGGTCAGCAGTAATTGCTATCTGCTACCTTCAAGAACTCACGAAGAGGCCCTCGCAAGAGGGCCTCTTTTTTGTAGCCACAGGAAGTCGAGATTACTCAGCCCGGCCTTCCTCAACATCCATCAGATCGAAGAACGTCACCAAGTCATCGCGATGCGCGAGCCCAGCTTCCGCCTTCTGCTGAGTAAATCCAGGCGTAGCCACATCGCGCCACCCGCGCTTGTGCATGAAGCCGTTGAAGATCTCGATGTGTTCCGCATCCGGCTTGCGACCGGTTTGAAAACACCACTCCAGAACCTCTTCATCCGTGCCACCTTGCAGCGTGCGCTCGCTTAGCGCTTCAAAGCTGACATCCAGCAGCTTGCAGATACGATCATCAAACGTGCGAGTGCCCGCGATCAGGCCCAGATGATAACCCTCAGGCAGTTTGCCATCCTTGGCATTGAGACGAATCTTGTCCAGGATGCGGCCGAAGATACAGATGCCGCCGACGAGGTCGCGTGGGGAACGGATGGGGAAGATCATGGTGGGGATGTGGTTGGGTGGTGAAGAGAAAGTGAGCGGGCGGAGTGGTGGGATCAATGACGAATGTCGAATGGACGGGGGGCGAGCGAACTCGGCCTCCGTTATTCGATGAACATCGCCCAGTCTGCCACGTCATGCGCGTTAGAGATGAACAGGTTCGTGGGCAACTCTTTCGGTGCCTTCGGAGCACGCAGCAGCTTAAACCCCGCCTCATCCGGCGTGCGGTCGGCCTTGCGCGAGTTGATCGACCGATGCGCCAGCACGCAGTTTTCCCACGACGTGTCGCCACCACGCGAGCGTGGCACGATGTGGTCGATGTTACCCTCGCTGGGCTGCAGCTTGCGGCCCGTGTATTGACACACACCACCATCGCGCTCCCACACGTTGCGCAGCGAGAAGCACGGACGTCGCTTCGGCACCTTGGCGAAACGCGCCAGCACGATCACCGTCGGCACACGGACCAACCCCCGCGCCGTGCCAATGGAGTGGTCACGCGCCCGCACCGTCAGCTTCAGCCAATCGTCCCAGCGCGTGGGCAGCATGTGCCCGTCGTCGCCGATGTCGAGCGCCGTGGCACTATCCCCCGCCATCATGCAGAAAGCCTGCGCAGGTGTCTTGGTGTCGATCGCCTGCCAGCCCTTGTTGAGGACGAGAACGGTGGATTTATGGAGCGTGGAGTTCATGGGCAAAAAAGGCAGCGCAGTCCTTCGGTGGCAGTGGTGTCGGCCCAGCTAACCACGCGCAAAATGCGATGCCCCAGCGACCTGCTAAAGGCATCACACCTGGGCCTGATGTTTGAGTGAAGGGACCTCACACCAACTGAATCTTTTCGATCTCGTTGATGAGGGCGTGTCTATCGGAGTCAAGGAACTGGAGGTTTTCAGGGCCTTGTCCGACCAACCAGCGAGTGCAAAGACACCGCGCTCGGGGAATTGGATGGTTCCGTAGCCGTTGAGGTCGAAGGAGAAGACCTTCGGGTCTGCCGAATGCTTCGCCTTCCACTGCGCAAACGTCGCCGTAGGCGCGTGGCCTCCGATCCAGCCTTGCCTGTCGCTGAGGATGATCACTCGATCATACGCGCGTTTCGCACGTTGGAAGATGCTGTGGAAGTTGGTCCCCGCCAAGGCGCATTGGCTTTCCAGCCAGCGCGCGAGCGCGAGAGTGCTGTCGCGTTTGTTGAGCGCGACATACTTCGCATCATCGCTGAAGAGCATCACATCGGCGTCATTGGCTTTCGCCAGGACGGATGCGAACAGCGATCCGATCTTGATCGGGCGCCCCCTCAATCGCGACGAGCGTCTTGCCGCTGAAGCGGGGGACGTTCGTGAGCGAGAGATCGACAGCATCGCTGAGCGCGGCGATGACGCGCAGCACCCCATGCGGACGCTCCTTTTCCAGTGCCTCCAGAGCCGTGCTAAAACGGAACGGGAGGACGAGCGTGACCTTAATGAGGCGTTCGTCGGTAAGCAAGTCGATGACGTCGTCAGCGAGATGCGGCACACTCGCACCCGCACTGACTTGCGTCTGAGACAAGCGCCTCTGCATTGGGCTACATGGGGAAACTGGTGCTTCCGGCAGGAGTCGCACCTGCGGCCACCGCCTTCGCAAGGCGATGCTCTATCTGCTGAGCTACGGAAGCTTTGTTGAAATGGGTCGGACACCTCGGTGTAGGCTTCGCCTTCACAGTATGGCTTCGCGTTTGGTATCGCCGCGCATCGCGGCATGGTGTTGCCCCGAGTGTCTCCTGGTCCCAAACCAGGCGGGTTTGCCGACTCCCTCGTATCCGTTTAAAAGGTCGACATGCACTCCAGACTTGCACCGGATTAGCGGAGGTTGCAGCTCCGTGGCAGGGCTCTTTGCCTTATGCATGATAATTGAAATTGGTTCCCTCGGCCGGATTCGCACCGGCTCCGCGACGTTCACAACGTCGAGTGCTAACTGATGACACCACGAAGGGAGTTGGCCTGGAAATGGGGCCTCCGGTCGGAGTCGCGCCGACAAGAACAGCTTTACAAGACTGGTGCCTTTCTAGTTCGGCCACGGAGGCAGAGAAGTGGTGAGCTACGCCAGTGCTGCCCTGGAGTCGTGTAGTTGGAAGCCACGCATATTTCTGTTACACCAGTAGCGCAATGACATAGCCGCTGGAACTGGATTTGCACCAGGACTTTCTCCTCTTCAGGGAGACGCGCAGACTGACTACGCCATCCAGCGATAAAAAAATAAAATGGTCTCTCAGCAGGGTATCGCACCCCGGTCTGTCCGTTATCAACGGACGGCTCTGCTTTTGAGCTACAGAGAGATGGAGCTGCGCTCACTGTCGTGGAAGCTCATTCGCGCAGCATGGCGAAGTAAGGAGGGTGGGTTGAAATCAGGCAGTGAAAATGCTTGTAGGACTCCGAGTCGCACGGAGGAAGACCGGCTTATGAGACCCGTCTGGAGACTCCTCCATCCCGCCAATGGGAGCCGCACAGGAGACTGCGCGGACTTCGTTGAAATCAAAGAACCGCAAGGAGCCGGGGCTCATGGGTCTGGCCGACACCCGTGCATCGCAACCACTGTGCATGCAGATGTCTCAACAGTTTTTCTCTCCCCATCCAAACCGCCAGACCAACACTGAGCCGGGGCCTTCCTTGCGGTCCTTTGACTTCATTTTTGTGGCGCGGCGGGCTGGTAACGCTGCAGCATGGGACGGGTTTGGAATCCGTTGCATTACTTGTCTGCCACCGCCGCGCCTATAAAATGGACCGACACCGCTGCCAGGACTTTCGAGGTCGTGGCACCCGCAGGCTTTACTCGGCGGATGTTTCGGTGTTTGTGGCACACCTCCCGTGATTGATCGGCGCAGACAGATAAATGGATTACCTATCTTTGAGATCGTTCAAGCCGTTGCATATTGGAAACTTTCGGAGGCTCCAAGGCGGCGCATGAACACGGGTATCGAGTGTCATCGCTGGCCTCGTTCAACCTCGCCAGGATCAGGCGTGAAGTTGACGAGTGAGGATGACGGGGTAACCTGATCACAGGTTACGGAGTTCGATGCGCAGTCGCGAAACTGTTCGTGCTCGGTGGCCGATCTGCCTCGTCACCGGTTGCAGCCATTGGCGGGGCTTTTTTTGGATCGCCCTGAATGAGGGGAAATGGAAATTAGGTCATGGATGCTTGCTCTATATGGTTTGGCGGGCCATCTGGCCCAAAAAGAAACCCCGCTTGCCGGGTGGCGAGCGGGGTTCGAGAAATTCAAAAGGTGAACTCGAAGCAACCTTACGGTCGCGCGCTCGCTGTGTGTGTCATGGGGTTAAACTCCTGCTTGCTCCGCAGCAAATAACCGCGCTCAAGTCGTGTCATCCCGCAGCCGCACCATGCGTCTCTTCCGGAGACGGTGCGAATGGTTGCTGGATGTATCGAGTTCATGTTGGATGAAGGTGACACGAGTGTAAACGCTCCTCGATTGGCGTCAAATCTTTTTTTATCCTTTTGTTTTTGCCGAGCGAGCATTTTGCTGATGCGATGCGGCGGTCGCACAAGATCAGCTCAGCCTGACGGTTTGCATTCTCGGTCCTGCTTGCTACCTGCAACCCATGTCCAATATCGGCACCCCCCTTTCTCCCTCAGCCACGAAAGTCATGATGCTCGGCTCGGGCGAGCTGGGCAAAGAAGTGGTCATCGAGCTGCAACGTCTCGGCGTAGAAGTTATCGCGGTAGATCGCTACGCCAATGCACCGGCCATGCAGGTTGCACACCGCAGCCATGTGGTGTCGATGCTCGATGGCGAAGCTTTGCGCAGGCTGATTGAGGTGGAGAAGCCGAACTACATCGTGCCCGAGATTGAGGCGATTGCGACGGACACGTTGGTCGAACTGGAAGGCGAAGGTTTTACCGTCATCCCCACCGCACGCGCAACACAGCTCACAATGAATCGTGAAGGCATTCGCCGTCTCGCGGCTGAGCAACTGGGCTTGAAGACCTCTGCCTACAAGTTCGCGAGCACAGAGGACGAATACAACGCCGCCGTGCTGGAGATCGGCTTCCCTTGCGTGATCAAGCCCATCATGTCCAGCAGCGGCAAAGGGCAGAGCGTGGTGAAATCGGAGGAGGACATGGCCCATGCTTGGCAGTATGCGCAGGAAGGTGGGCGCGCTGGCAAGGGTAAGGTGATCGTGGAAGGCTTTGTCGAGTTCGACTACGAGATCACCATGCTCACCGTTCGACATGTGGGCGGCACTTCTTTTTGTGCACCGGTCGGACATACGCAGATCAAGGGCGATTACCGCGAAAGCTGGCAGCCGCACCCCATGAGCGCCAAAGCGATCGCCGCCGCTGAGCACATAGCCGACGCCATCACCGAGGCGCTGGGCGGTCGCGGTTTGTTCGGCGTGGAGATGTTTGTGAAGGGCGACGGAGTCATTTTCAGCGAAGTGTCGCCGCGTCCACACGACACCGGCTTAGTGACGCTGATCTCGCAAGACCTGAGCGAGTTCGCGCTGCACGTGCGTGCGATTCTCGGTCTACCGATTCCGAACATTCATCAGCATGGCCCATCGGCCTCCTGCGCCGTGCTGGTGGAGGGCGATTCGAATAAAGTGAAATTTGGCAATCTTGCGGAAGTGCTTGCCCAGCCCGACACCCAGCTGCGCCTTTTTGGCAAGCCGAACGTCAGCGGGCAGCGCCGCATGGCGGTAACTCTGGCACGTGCAGAGAACATCGATGAAGCGCGCGCGAAGGCGCACCGAGCAGCTTCGGCGATGGAGATTGTATTGTAGCCGGGGAGTGGCGAAATGAGGCGAGGCGTGCAAGACCTTCCAGTTCGATCTAATAACTGGTTACCGGATTCGTTCTCAAGATTGCAAAGTTCTCTCCATGCCCGACCCACGCACCCAGATTGATTCCGCTGCGCTGGTTAGGGAGGCGATGGGACTCTACGAAAGCCAGCTCATCGCCTATGCCGCCAACATCCTCTCAGGAGACACCGACCGCGCCCGCGACGTGGTGCAGGACACGTTCCTGCGCCTCTTCCAAGCGGAGCCGGATCGTGTCCGTGAGAACCTCAAGGCGTGGCTCTACACAGTCTGCCGCAATCGCGCCCTGGACATCCTGCGCAAAGACCATCGGCTTGAGCTTGGCGACGACGAGAAGATCCTCAGCTTCACCGATCACCGCCCCGACCCGTCCAACGCCACGGACACGAGTGAGCTTTACGACCGCGCCTGGCAATTGCTGGAGCAGCTCAGCCTCAATCAGCGCGAGGTCATCCGGCTCAAGTTCCAGCACGACTGCTCCTACAAGGACATCGCCCGCATCACCGGGCTCAGCATTGGCAACGTGGGCTTCCTCATGCACGTCGGCCTCAAAAAGCTGCGCGCTCTACTGACCGAACAACTTTCCTAACGCACCCCTTTTTCATGAACACAACTGACCATCCCGACCTGACAGCGTATGCCCTGGGCGAGCTCGACACCGAGCATGCCGAAGCGATGACACGCTGGATCGCCGAGACACCGGAGGCAAAGGCTGAGCTAGAAAGTGTCAACGACCTCTCCACCTACCTGCAGAGCACGGCACCACTTGCCGTTTACAGCTTGCATTCACATCAGCGCGAGGCGGTGCTGAATGGCCCACAGCGCGTGCGGCAGCTCGTTGCGGCAGCCCAGCAGAAACAGCCGAAGAAGTCGGCAATCATGCCTCTTTTGCACATCGTGTCGCGGCTTGCCGCCGCGGCCGTGCTTGTGTTTGCAGGCTACATCGCGGGCACTCATTTTGCAGCTCCAAAGCCAGAGATCACTCATGCCCTGCCCAAGCCGAAGGCTGAAGCAACGCCCCCGACCAGCGCTCCATCCGCCGCCGCCGTCAAAGCCGTCGAAGTACCTGCGCCCGTTATCGTAGCGGCATCACCTGAAACCCAGGCTCAAACGGCCCTTACAATCAGCAAGCCGCAAGCAGTGGAGCCGAAAGCCACGCCCAAGCCAGCCGTGATGGCAGTCGCCAAGGTGGCGGAGTCCGCGACCAAACAGCCGGGGGTGAAACTGGCAGCGCCCATCAACCGCTTGCTGACCTCCGCCTTCGTCAATGCGTCACGCGACTCCCACGCAGAAGTCGTGCTGCGCCCTGTGGAAACCCGCCC
>CAXNNN010000046.1:0-13046 GCA_964203095.1 Verrucomicrobiaceae bacterium
AGGGCTTCTTTTTCACCGTTTGGGCGGGGGGCGGGGGCCTGCGCGGTCGTCGCTCCTGTGTAAACCACCCGCCAAATCCGTCCGCGTGCGCGGTCCACGCCTTCGGGGTTCGCCTTGGCGTTCTGGTAGCAGGGATACTTATCGCACCAGTCCATGACCCACAGATTGCCATCGGGGCCGGTCTGGGTGCTGACGGGGCGGAACCAGCCGTCGTTGGCGCGCAGGAAGTCGCGACGCGGCTCGCATTTGAACGTGGCCCCGACGGGGGTGAGCACTTCCTCGTGGATGGCGTTGTCGTGGATGTTGCCGATGAAGGCATGGCCCCAAGTGTCCTGCGCGTAGACGCCGCCCTGGTAGATCTGGATGCCCGCATACGCGGCGCGGAAGTGCTTGTGCTTCACGATGCTGGGCAGCAGCTCATAGGAATACGGGTTCTCCGGCGCGCCGCCCTGACGCACGTAGATGCCGCCGGGAGCCATGTGGAAGAAGTGGTCGATGACGCAGGCGCTGACGAAGAAGTTCCCCGCCGCGTCGTAGTCGCAGCCCCAGGGATTGCTGGTGCCGTCGGCGAAGACTTCGAATTCCCAGGGCGCGGCCTTATCGCGGTTCATGGGGCGGCAGCGGCCGATGCCCGCGTCGAACTTGAAGCCCTCGCTCTCGGGCTGACCGGGGCGGCGGACCTTGCTGTTGGTGAAGACGCCGTGCGTCATGTAAAGCCAGCCGTCGGGGCCCCAGGTGAAGCTGTTGACCAGCTCGTGAGTGTCCTCGCGACCAAAGCCGGTCAAGACCACACGCCATTCGTCGGGCTTGTCGTCGTGGTTGCTGTCCCTGAAGTGCAGGAGGTGTGGCTGCTGGCCCACGTAAATGCCGTGGTCGCCACACAGGATGGCACTGGCCAAGTCCAGGCCCTCGATGAAGACGGTGCGCTTGTCCGCGACGCCGTCGTTGTCGGTGTCTTCCAGGATGATGACGCGGTCTTTGGGAATTTCGGATTCTTGATTCCTGATTCCTGATTGGGGGAGGCAAATCGCAGGCACGGGGCGGTATTGGTCGTCCTTCGCAGCCTGGCCAAAGGGGCGCTTCTCCACGGGGAGCGGTGTGCCTTCGGGATACTCGTAAAGCTCAACGACCCAGAGGCGGCCCCGTGTGTCCCAGGTCATGGCGACCGGGTTCTGCACCATCGGCTCATGCGCGAAGCAGCGGACCTCGTAGCCCTCGGGCACGGTCATTTTGGCGCGGGCCTCTTCGGGCGTCGGGCAGGGCGTGTTGGCCGGGGCGCGTTCGCCTTCGATTTCCTTAGCCGCCCCGTGGGCGATTCCGGCGAGGGCGAGCAATAGGAGCAGAGACGTTTTCATGAGAAGGGGGCAAAGGAACGAGGGCCATGCTGGAATTTGCCAGACATGTTTTGGGCGGAATCCGCCAAGGATGGCAAACCGCCGCTCCTGTGGCAAGCCTGTGCCTCGTGGCACCGAGCAGCTTCAGAAATCCCCCGGCCCTTGCATCATGCGCCAGAGGCCAAAGGCAAACAGCGCGATCAGCAGCACAAAGGTGATGCCGGTGCGGGCTTCGATGCGGGCGATCAGATCGAGCACCTTGGCACGTTGCGGCGCAGGCAGCACGGTGACGACCAGCGTGAGCACCGCACCGAAGGCAAAAACGGGCGTGAAGGGATGCCAGTGCAGGGCTTGTGGCAAATCGCCGCGAGCGAAGGCGGTCAGCCCGCGTGTCAGACCACAGCCGGGGCAAGGCAGGCCCGTGGCCTCATGAAACACACAAACCCAGAGGCTCTTGCCGAAGGCATTCCCCATGACCAGCACAAGGCCGGTGGCGACCATGCCAATGCAAACCGCGCGCTCGCGCAGGGCAGAAGCAATGGGAGCAGGGAAGCGCATGAGAATAGTTTAGCTTTGAACGACTTGGGACAAGCCCACCGCAGGTGATCTTCCTCTTACTCGTCCTCCGACTCCTCCTCAATAGTTTCGTGTGAGCGCCATGCCTTCCGAGGAAGAGTAGGAGTAAGAGGACGAGTAGGACTGAAGCGTTCGCAGCGTTGAGGTGATGCGCGAGTCCATGACTGCGCACTTTCCACTCGACTCGCCGCCCCTCACCCGCCAGCATCCGCGCCGCTATGTCTTCCACTTATTGGCCCTTCTTCGTCCTCGCCATCAGCGTTGCCTTCATCATTGTCGGCATCAGCAAGCTGCGGCTTCATGCTTTCCTGGCCCTGGTGCTGGCGGCCTTGCTCGCGGGATTACTGACGAACAAGGAGTCGTGGGACATCGTGCAGAAGGACGGCAAGGTGAAGGCGCTGCCGCATCTCGTCGGTGTGGTGGAAATGGTCAGCAAGGGGCTGGGCGACACCGCACGCGACATCGCCATCAGCATCGCACTCGCGGCCGTGATCGGCATGTGCCTGATGGAGAGCGGTGGGGCGGACAAGGTGGTGCGACGCTTCCTGGCCTTCTTCGGTGAAAAACGAGCGGGCTGGGCGCTTCTATGGAGCACCTTCATCCTGAGTGCGCCGATCTTCTTCGACACAATGTTCATGCTGATGGCTCCGCTGGCCATGACGCTGGCACTGCGCACGGGCAAGGACTACGTGCTCTACATTTTGGCCGTGTGCTGCGCGGGAACGATCACCCACAGCATGACCGTGCCGCACCCTGGCCCGGTGGCGGTGGTGGAAGATTTGAGGATCAGCGTGGGTGAGTCCCTAGTCTGGGGCATGGTCATTGGCGGCATCGTCTCAACTCTAGGCTTCCTTTTCAGCCACTGGCTCAACAAGCGCACGGTGGTGCCGGTGCGTGGGTCGGGTGCCGTCTCGCTGGAGAACCTGCACGGCATCAGCAGCAAGCCAGAAAGCGAGTTGCCGTCCTTTTTCTGGAGCATCACCCCCGTGCTGCTGCCGATCCTCCTGATCAGTCTGACGACGATCTTTGAACTCGCTCATGCTGGGGCTGCGAAGGGCGCAGGGTGGGGCACCTCCATGATCGCACTGTTTGGTGGCGAACAAAGTTTCACCGCTGTGCGACACTGGGTGGACTTCATCGGGCACAAAAACATCGCCCTTCTCATCGGTGCGGCGATTGCGTTGGTCGTGCTGGCCAAGCAACGTGGCTTTGGCCTGAAGAAGCTGGAGGACTTGGTTGGCCCGCCCTTGGAAACCGCCGGCATGATCATCCTGATCACGAGCGCGGGCGGAGCCTTCGGCTTGGCACTGCGCAGCGCGGGCGTGGGGGATGCGGTGAAGGCGCTGGCCCAGGGCTACAATATCAACCTGCTCATCCTCGGCTGGCTGGTCGCGGTGGTCATCCGCGTGGCCCAGGGCTCCGCCACCGTGGCGATGCTCACGGCCTCATCCATCATGGCCCCAATGCTGGCTGCAGGCGGCTTAGGCTGCCATCCGGTCTATCTGTTCTGCGCCATCGGCTTCGGAGCCATGTTCTGCTCCTGGATGAATGACAGCGGCTTCTGGGTCGTGTCCCGTCTCAGCGGCATGAATGAAAAGGAAACGCTGCGCACCTGGACGCTGCAAACGGGCGCGGACTCGGTCATCGGTATCATCGTGGTGCTGATCTTCAGCAAGCTGCTACCGATGGTGTAAGTCGAACCGTTTGATTGAATCCCAGCGCTGCCCGCGTTCATTCCACCCGCCAATTCAGCACTCCATCTGCTCCTCCCATGTCCGCCCCCATCAAATTCACCCGCACTCACTGGCTCATCTGCATCATTGCCAGCATCGGCTTTGCCTTCGACATCTATGAGCTGCTGATGCTGCCGCTGATCGTGAAGCCCGCGCTCGCAGCCCTGGGCGGTGTGGGGCCGGATGGCGTGCCGCTGCTGACCCCCGGTTCGCCGGGTTATGTGGAATGGGCGCGCATGTTGTTCTTCGTGCCGGCCATCGCGGGCGGGGTCTTTGGTCTGCTCGGCGGCTACCTGACGGACCTGCTCGGTCGCCGCCGCGTGCTGACCTTCAGCATCCTGCTGTATGCGGTGTCGGCCTTTGCTGCTGGGTATGCGACGGACCTCTATCAACTGCTGTTCCTGCGCTGCCTCGTCTTCATCGGCGTCTGTGTGGAGTTCGTGGCGGCGGTCGCTTGGCTGGCTGAGCTGTTCCCGAACCCGAAGCAACGCGAAAAGGTGCTGGGCTACACGCAGGCATTCTCGTCCATCGGCGGTTTCATGGTCGCCTGGGTGAATGGCTACGCTGCCGAGCACGCCAGCATTTTCCCCATGATCCACGGCGGGCATGAAGCGTGGCGCTACACCTTGATCTCTGGCGTGCTGCCCGCGCTGCCCTTGATCATGATTCGTCCCTTCCTGCCAGAGTCGCCTGAGTGGCAGAAGAAGAAGGACTCCGGCAAGCTCCAGCGCCCGAGCATCGCCGCGCTATTTAGCCCCGAACTTCGCCGCACCACGATCCTGACGACCCTCGGCTTCGCCGCCAGCTACGGCATCGCCTTTGGAGCCATTCAACAACTGCCGCAGATTCTTGGTGCACCGAAAGGCGGCCACAAAGAAGTGCTAGCCGCAGGCGCACAGGCGCAGGAGAAGCTGAAGACCACCCTGGCCGCCGCAGGCAAACCTGCTCCAACCGAACGCCAGTTGAAAGTCGCCTCTGCCAATGCCTCGGATGCCGTAATCGCGAACATCACCAAGATGCAGGAAACCGGGGGCCTGGTCGGTCGCTGCCTGCTCGCCGTAGTCGTGCTGGTCTTCATGAGTCGCCGCTTGCAGTTCAGCCTGTTCATCATGCCAGCGCTGATTTTTGTGCCGTTCTATTTCAACTGGGTCGGAGGGAACTTGAACACGGAGTCTCTCGACCTGGTGAAGTGGGGCATCTTCCTCGCTGGCCTCTTAACCGTGGCGCAGTTCAGCTTCTGGGGGAACTACATTCCGCTGGTCTTCCCCGTGCATCTGCGCGGCACCGGAGAAAGCTTCGCCGCCAACATCGGTGGTCGCATCATCGGCACCGCCGCCGCCTGGATCACCATCACGCTGTCAGAATCGGTGCCGCCAAACCCGGCCAAGATTGCCATGGTCGGTGCAGCGGTGGCCGGAGTCTATGCCTTGGTCGGTGCCGTGCTCGCCTGGATGCTGCCCGAGCCGAAGGAAGGCGAGCATTGAGACAGCGGGGCGGACACGCTTCTCTACTTTTGCAGCCTTTGCCCTCACCCCTTCCCCTGTCCCATTTCATGGGCGAGGGCGAATATCCTGGGACCATACAAAGCGAATAGGCGAAACAAAGTCACAGTCATCTGTCGAAGGCTGCGTTCCGCCACAGAACTACGTCATACCCAAGAATGTTCGCCCTCGCCCGCTTGCGGGAGAGGGGAAGGGGTGGGGACCAGAGCCTCGACTACTCCCCAATGCAATACAGCACCTTGTCGCTGCGCAGGTAGAGCTTGTTGCCATCCACAGCGGGCGTCGCGTTGAACTGGCTGTCGTCGTCGGACAGGATGTTCACGGCCAGCTTTTCATACGTGGGTTTGGCGGCCAAAACGAAGGTGCCGTTCTTGCGGCTCGGGCAGTAGAGCTTGCCATCGACCAACACGGGCGAGGCGTAGAAGGGCTTGCCGCCGCCTCGACGATTGCCACCACCAGCACCGCTTTCCATCACGCGCTCGCGATACACCCCGTCGCCAGTTTTGGCGTTGATGCACAGGGCAAAGCCCTGGTCGTCGATGACATACAAATGGCCTTCGTGCAGGATCGGGCTGGGCACATAGCTGGCGTTGGTGGCGCTCCAGAGGACGTTCTTGGTGATGTCACCACTGCCACCGAGCTTGATGGCGACCGTGCCGCGCTTGGGGAACCCGCCGGTGACATAGACCGCATCGGACCCTACGGCGACGCCGGGGGAGACATTGCCCGGCAATTCATGCGTGGCATACCAGCGGAGCTTGCCGTTGTCGGGGTTGAAGCCCCACAGCTCATTCGCCACCGGCAGCAGCAAATCTTCACCCGCCAGCACAGGCGTGCTATAAACCAACTCCAGGCCCTCGGCCGGGGCGCGCCAGACCTGTTTACCGGTCTTTTTGTCCAGCGCCACGACCGCCCCGCCCTCATCCATGGCGGTCACGATCACCGTGTCCTTGTAAAGGATCGGACTGGCTGCACTACCCCATCGGCGGCTGTTCGAGTTCATGCCGAGCGAGGTCTGCCAGAGTTGCTTGCCATCGAAATCAAAAGCGAGCGCGCCACTCTTGCCGAAGAACACAAACACGCTTATGCCATCGCTCGTCGGCGTATTGCTCGCATAGCCATGCTCGGTGATGAAACCTGCGTATTCATCCTCGGGCTGCAAGGCGGGCATTGTCTTGTCCCACAAGATTTTGCCGTCGGCGTTGTTGAGGCAAAGCAAATGGCGCTTCAGTTTGTCCATGGTGCCGTTGCTCCCATCGCCATAGCCGGACCAGCAGGTGATGAAGACCCGATCACCTACGATGATGGGGCTGGACGAGCCGGGGCCGGGCAGGTTCGCCTTCCATGCGATGTGCTCGCCCGCGCTCCACGTCACGGGCACTTTGCCCTCACCGATGCCGTCCCCTTTGGCTCCACGCAGGCGAGGCCAGTCAGCATTGGCTTGAAAAGAACAACCAAGGATGGCGACAAGGGTGAGAGCGGTCTTCATGAAGCGCCCTATAACCCGCGATCCGCAACGAAGTTGCACCACGTTCAGACAAGTCATCGTGATGGTTTGACAAAGCAGTGCTTCACGCCATAACGAAGTCCCCAGCGAATGACGGCTGCGATCGTGATACTTCTGCTGGTGGCCCTGGGTGCCTGCTACGGCTTCTACAGAGCCGGTCGGCTGGCGACCTTCCGTCGGCACAACATCGAAGAGCTGAAGCAGGAACAGGAAGCCATCGTGTCCGAGGAGCGGCGGCTGTTTAGCTTCTTGCAGGCCCTGGGCGTGGCCATTTCCAAGGACAATCGCGAAAGCACGCTGCACCGCTTGATCGTTGAGGGGGCGATGCGCGTGACTGGCAGCAAAGGTGGAGCCTTCTACGCCTATGACGAGGCGCGCAAGATGCTGGTGCCCCGGTTTTGCTCGGATCAGTGCGCGCCCTTGATTCACCTGACTGACAAGGTGCTGGCGCAGGCCGAGACAAATCCGTCCTCTCTGCTAAGCACCCTGCGCTGGCAGGCGATTGGCTTGGAAAACGGGATGCTTGGGGGCATTTTCACCAGCCAGCAGTCCGAGTGCGTGCAAGACCTCGCCGAGCATGGGCGCATGAAGAGCCCAGACAATGCGCACCAGCAACACATCACGGTCATGGCTGGGCCGCTCAGCTCTGGCGACCGTCGCCTGGGGGTGCTGGCGGTGACCGCCGACAGCCAGGCCCAGGAATTTTCAGAGAATGACTTCGAGGTCTTCAACTCGCTGGTTGAGCAATCCGCCTTCGCCCTGGCCAATGCGCGCGCGCATCAGGAAGTGCAGACCAAACGACAGTTAGAGGCCGAGCTGCACACGGCGGGCGAAGTTCAGCGCATTCTCCTGCCGACAAGCGAACCCACGCTGGATGGCTACACGATTGCCGGGCGCAACCGCCCCGCGCGCATCCTCAGCGGTGACTTCTACGACTACGTGCGCGTGGATGCCGCGCACTTCGGTGCAGTGATCGCCGACGTGTCTGGCAAGGGCTTCCCTGCCGCCCTGATTGCCGCCACCACGCGCGCGGCGCTGCAAGCCCACGCGCTGGGCAAGCTCTCCCCCGCGAGCGTGCTGAGCGCCGTGAACCGGCAGGTGAGCGAGGACATCCGTGGCGACACGTTCATTAGCATGATCTACCTGATCTTCGAGCAGGGCAGCCCGCACATCACCCTCGCTCGCGCTGGTCATCCGAATCCGCTGATTTGGCGCCGAGCCACGGGCGGAGTGGAGAAGGTCGAAAGTGGCGGCATGGGCGTGGGCATCGACGATGGCGACACCTTTGAGCGCGTGACCAAAGACACCACCGCCACCCTGAACTCGGGCGACCTAATGCTGCTTTACACTGACGGCGTGGATGAAGCATTGGATGCCGAGGGAGCGGAGTTCGGCGTCGAGCGTATCCAGACCCTACTCGCCGAAGTCGCGCCCCAAGGGGCCAAGGCGGTGGTCGATCAGTTGATGGAAGCGCTCAATGCCTTCGTCGGAGGCAAGGCCTCCAATGACGACGTGACGCTGATCGCGCTGCAGAAGGTGTGAGCGGGGAACGGGGAGAAATCGACCCAGCATTTGAATCCCTTGCGACCGTGTGCATAGTGCACACCCCTTTCCTTCCTTTTCAAAACCCCTTCAAACTCATGGAACCCAACGCCACAGACGAACTTGTGAACGACGACGCAGCCCCAGCTGCCGAGACCGCCACCGAACCTAAAGCCCCCGCTGACCCTATGGCCGAACTTCAGGCTGAGATGGAGCGCTGGCGCGATCTGGCCTACCGAAGCCAGGCGGAGCTGGACAACTTCCGCAAGCGCGTGGCCCGCGAGCAGCAGGAGACGCGCTCCTTTGCCAATGCGGACCTGCTGCGCAGCCTGATCCCCATCATGGACAACTTCGCCATGGGCCTGGATGCCGCACGCGCCGAGTCAGAGAAGTCCATCGTCTTCATGGGCATGAGCATGGTACACAAGCAGATGGAGGATTTCCTCCGCGACATGGGTGTGCAGGAGATCGAGTCCCTGGGCAACGCCTTCGACCCGAATCAGCATGAAGCCATGTCCCAAGAGCCCAGTGCTGACACCGCTGAAGGCACCGTCGTGCGCGTGCTGCGCCGCGGCTACAAGCTGAAGGACCGCCTCCTGCGTGCCGCCAGCGTCGTTGTCTCCAGCGGGCCGGAAAAGGTGGTTGAGAGTTAAGGGTTGAGAGCCAGAGAGGCACGCACGCAGCTACTCCTCTCACTCCACCTTTCCCTTCCTCCATTTCAGACTCCCAACACTCAACTTTCCACTCTCAACTTTCCCCCTTCCCCCATGGCCAAACGCGACTACTACGAAGTCCTCGGCGTCAGCAAGACTGCCACCGCCGACGAGATGAAAAAGGCCTACCGCAAGCTGGCGGTGCAGTTCCATCCCGACAAGAATCCCGGCGACAAGACCGCCGAGGACAAATTCAAGGAAGTGGGCGAGGCCTATGACATCCTGAGCGACGAGGAGAAGCGCGCAGCCTATGATCGCTACGGTCACGCAGCATTCGCTGGTGGCATGCCCAGTGGCGGCGGGGGTGGCGGTGGGGGCTTCCACGATCCGTTCGACATCTTCCGCGAGGTCTTCGGTGGCCAAGGCGGCGGCGGCGCTGGTGGCGGCATCTTTGAGCAATTTTTTGGTGGCGCTGGTGGCGGTGGTGGCCGTCGTCGCTCCTCCAGCGGTCCCCAGCGCGGCAGCGACCTGCGCGTGCCCTTGGAGATCACATTGGAAGAAGCAGCCGTCGGCACCGAAAAAGAAGTCGAGATCGAGCGCCTCATCCCGTGCAAGCCTTGCAACGGCAGCGGCTCCAACAGCGGCTCAAGCAAGAAGACCTGCCGCACCTGTGGCGGCGTCGGTCAGGTCATCAGCTCACGTGGCTTTTTCCAGATCCAGCAGACCTGCCCCGACTGCGATGGCGCAGGCGAGACGATCAGCGACCCGTGCAAGACCTGCCGCGGTGCCGGTCGCCAAAAGGACCGTGCACGTATCCGCCTGAAAATCCCAGCCGGAATTGAGGAAGGCACCCAACTGCGCAGCACCGGCAACGGCGACCTGGGCACCAAAGGCGGGCCTGCGGGTGACCTCTACGTATTGATCCATCTGCGCCAGCACGACGTGTTTGAGCGCGAGGGGCATGACCTGCACTGCGAAATGCCGCTGTCCTACGCCACGGCCGCCCTGGGTGGCGAATTGGAAGTGCCTACACTCGCTGGCAAGGCGACCGTCAAGGTGCCCCAAGGAACGCAGAACGGCACGCAGTTCCGCCTGCGCGGCAAGGGCATGAAAGTGCTGGGTCGCGACCAGTTCGGCGACCTCTACGTGCAGGTGCAGATCGCCGTCCCGAACAAGCTCACCACCGAGCAACGCGAGAAGCTCGTCGAGTTCGCCAAGGCACTAGGCGAGAACAACTCACCGCTGCACGAGAGTTTCTTTGCCAAGGCGAAAAAGTTCTTCGCCTAACACAAAAAACATCTGCTCGCAGCGCAGGCAGAGGTTGCAATGGTTCTAGCTCGAAGCCCCAGATCGCTCAGCGAATCTTGCCGTTGAAGCCCGCGCCTTGCAGTGCGAGTTCCAACGCGTTCTGATCGAAGTCACCCTTCACGGTGATCTTTTCAGCCTTGGAGGCAGCATCGGTTTCCGTCACACCAGTCACGCTCTTGGCAGCTTCATTAACAGCGTTGGCGCATTTCTGGCAGCAGAGGTGCAGGCCGGAGACGGTGGCGGACTTGGTCATTTTGGGCTTCGCGGCCAGGGCCGTAGAGGCACTGCCACCAGGCGGCTTTTCAGCATCTTCGCCGCTCATGGTGCCGAAGTAGCCCGCGCTCAGGATGGCTTCGACCGCCTTCTTGATCGCAGACTTGCTCTTGGCCGTGATCATTACATTGCGGCCACCAGGTTTGACGGTGACGTCTTTGATTTTGCTAGCCGCTTCGGTGATGCCCTTGGCGCAGCCATTGCAGCAGTTGTGCACGCCGCTGAGGGTGACAGTGGTTTCTGCCGCTGTGGCAAAGGAAAGGCAGGCAACAAGGGCCGCGACGGTGAGGGTCAATTGGGATGTCATGATGTCGATCCAAAGAACGAACCGTGGAGCCATCTCTTAGCGCGGAGTTGTGGGACGCCAGCGATAATGCCCGGTCAGCGGGAACTCGAACAGGCGATCCTCCAACTGCGGTCCGCTGCCAATGTTGTGCACGACCCAGGGCCTCCCTTCGCCCTTCGGACTCGGCACCACGAGCATGATATGCGGCAGTTCCCCCGCGACGGTGCAGGTCACCAGATCGCCGGGCTGATAGTCCTCGGCTTTGTTAGTGACGGGCTGCGACGCACGCTGGTGCTTGAAAAAGGTCTGCAAATTGGGGACGCGCCGATGGTCGATATTCGTATCGGGCCGGCTCAGCCCCCAACACTTAGGATACGCGTCAAAGTTCCGCTTCATGTCCTCGTGCACCAGCTTTTGCAAATCGAAGCCCAGGACTCGATAGCTGCGAATCACTTCATCGGTGCACACGCCCGTGTCCGCAGGCACGTCGCCATTTGGATACGCGATTTTCACATAGGCTCCGTCATAGCGCACCGCTTGTTTCGTGCGGTCGAGCGCGGCTTGAACCAGTTTGGCCGCCAAGCCTTCCTGCTGTGCAATGGCACACGTGATAAGCAGCACACAACTCAGCACACCCGGGAGAAACGATGCATTCATGAAGACTGCGTTGGATGCTCTGCCCGCGCAGCAGTTCAAACAGCACTACATAACTTTGCGCCTGGTCTTGCACTTTGCCCCAGATTCCTTCAATCTGGGTGCTCATGACTGCTCCAAAGGAAATCCAGCGCCTCAGCGACCTGTCGTCGCACCAGAAGAAATCAGGCCTCGCCGCGTGGCTGGGCTGGCTGTTCGACGGGCTGGACATGCACATCTACACGCTGGTGGCTACGCCCTTCGTCGCCGCGCTGCTGCTGCAAGCCAACGGCGTCGCAGCTGACCCCAAGGATGTGGACACCAAGGCCTCCATCATCCAGGCCGCTTTCCTCATTGGCTGGGCTCTGGGCGGCGCGGTGTTCGGGCGCATTGGTGACAAGATGGGCCGCAGCCGCGCGCTGGTGCTGACGATCATTTTCTATGCAGGCTTCACGGGCTTGTCTGCGCTCTGCACCGACTGGTGGCACTTGCTCATCTGCCGCTTCTTGTCGGCCCTCGGCATCGGTGGCGAATGGGCCGTGGGCGCTTCGTTGCTCTCCGAGACCTGGCCGAAGAAATGGCGGCCCTGGATCGCGGCCACGCTGCAAACCGCCGTCAACCTGGGCGTGCTGCTGGCCTGTCTAGCGGGCTGGATGCTGCGCCATGATGAGAGCCATCGCCTCATCTTCCTGGTCGGCATTCTGCCTGCGCTGCTGACGCTGTGGATTCGCAAGGCCGTGCCCGAGACCGAGGAATGGGAAGCAGCACGCAGCAAAGTGAAGCCGCCAGGCATCAGCGCATTGTTCGCCCAAGGTGTTTCAGGAACGACTTGGCGTGTGATGATCATTTGCGCGGTGTCGCTGACCGCACACTGGGCCTTCATGTTCTGGCAGCAGTCGCTGATTCGCGCGATGCCCGAGGTGAAGTCGCTGAGCGGTCCCGACCAAACCTATGCCGTGGTCGTGGCACTGATGTGGATCATGGTAGGGTCGATCATTGGCAACTTCGTCGCCGGTGCACTAGCCAAGGTCTGGGGCTATCGCTGGGCGATCGTGACCATGCTAGCCGCCTATGGACTGGCTATGTTCGGCGCTTTCAGCCGCGAGTGGGATCACGACACCATGCTCTGGTGGTATGCGCTGATCGGCCTGTGCCAAGGAGTGTTCGGCTTGTTCACCATGTGCCTGCCGCCGCTCTTTCCAACGCTGATCCGCACTACAGGTGCCGGCTTCTGCTACAACATCGGCCGCATCTTCGCCGCCTTCGGCACGGTGTTCTTCAAGCTCTTCGTTCCCGTCGGCGACTATCGCCAGGCCTTGCTCTACGCAGGCTGGCTGTTCATCCCGGCCGCCTTGGTGGCATTGATGCTGCCGGAGGAAAAGGATGATGTCGGCGAGGTGAATCTCGTCGCTGATTAGGCACCGGCTAAAGGTAGAGCACGTTGTCCCCAACATGCCGTCGTGGCAAGCCGATGGGCTTCGTTCATGCATTGGTTAATGCCAAGGGCTGCGACCCCGTGCGGCGATTGGGGACCAAGCGCCCTACCGCCAGAACTCCGAGCCTATGCTCGAGAATCAGCAGGCAGCTCCCGCTGAATCTCATCCACGCGATAACCAAAGCCGGGACCGCTCAGGGTGCTGAAGTCCACGATGCCCCCACGGCGCTGATAAAGGCCGCGGTGCACGGCCTCTTCAGGTTT
>CAXNNN010000047.1:0-12971 GCA_964203095.1 Verrucomicrobiaceae bacterium
CACCTCGGTCGCGAATCCCGAACGGATTCGCAACGTCGCTCGTCGTGCGCTGGAGACACAGCGCGCCGGGAACCAGGTCGTCGTGGTCGTCTCAGCCATGTCCGGCGTCACCGACAATCTCATTCGCATGTCAAAGGAGGTCTCCCGCGAGCCAACGGAGCGGGAGATGGATGTGCTTCTCGCTACCGGTGAGCAGACCACCATCGCCCTCACGGCCATGGCTGTTAATGATCTCGGTGGTAAAGGTGTCTCTCTCACGGGAGCGCAGGCCGGCATCGCCACAGACGGCGTGCATACCAAGGCTCGCATCTCCACCATCACCCCCGATGCCGTGCATCAAATGCTCAATGATGGCCACATCGTCATCATCGCCGGCTTCCAGGGCAAGACCGCTGACGGCCACATCACCACCCTTGGGCGCGGCGGCAGCGATTTGACCGCCATCGCGATGGCCGGCGCGATCAAGGCTGATCTTTGCCAAATCTTTACCGACGTGGATGGTGTTTACACCTGCGATCCTCGCGTCGTCAAGGTAGCCACCAAGATCCCCGAGATTAGCTATGATGAGATGCTCGAAATGGCTAGCAGCGGCAGCAAAGTGATGCAGAGCCGCTCAGTCGAGTTCGCCAAGAAATTCGGTGTGCGCTTTGAAGTGCGCAACAGCATGAACAACAACCCAGGAACCCTCGTGAAAGAAGAAACCCCCGGCATGGAATCCGTCGTCGTGCGCGGCGTCAGCCTCGAACGCAGTCAAGCCAAGGTCACCATTGACGACGTGCCAGATCGCCCCGGCGTCAGCGCCGCCATCTTTGGTGCCATCGCCCAGGCGAACATCATGATCGACATGATCGTGCAGAACGTCAGCTTCGACGGCATCACCGACATCTCCTTCACCCTCAGCACCGCCGACCTGCCCAAGGCCGAGGCCGCATTGAAGAACGTGGTCAGCAGCCTCGGCGAAGGCGTGGAGCTGCGCACGCAGTCCGGCATTGCCAAACTCAGCGTCGTCGGCATCGGCATGAGAAGCCACAGCGGAGTCGCCTCCAAAATGTTCAAAGCCCTCGCCGACGCCAGCGCGAACATCCTTATGATCTCCACCAGCGAGATCAAAGTCGCCGTCATCGTCGAAGAGTCCGAGATCGAAAAAGCCGCCCAAGCCGTGCACACAGCGTTTGGCTTGGATGCAACTGCGTAGCTTTCACGCCGCACCAGCCAACAAACCACCTAACACGGGCAGTGCGCGGGCGAAAGCCTCGTGCAGCTCGGGAGTCTCCGGTATCCGCACCTTTGCGAAGGCAGGCTCCAGTGGCTCCAGTGTGATTCCATCATGCTGATTCAGGAAGGCAACGTCCTGCATGTCCTGCACATCATTGCCCCGCATCATCTTGGTCAGGATGAGATCGATGGTGTGCGGACGAAATAGCTTCAGCCAGCGCGTTGGTGGCCGCAGAACTGGCACGACATGCTGTTTCTATTCCGGGCGCAGAAAGATTTGATCCTCTTGGAACAGATGGGTCATGTAGAGGCCCAGTTTCTCCAAAGCCACATTCACCTCTTTCTGCGCCTGCCAGAACTGTTCATCGGCATCCGGCACTTCCATTTGTGAAAACGAGAGGATCACGTCCAGGTCTAGCGACCTGCCAATGACTTCTGGCAAATGATCAAACCCAAGCGCGATAGAAGACCATCCATAAACGACGGGAGAAGTTTCGTGGCTTAGCAGCCCATCCAAGGTAGTAGTAACTATGATTTCGGCGTTGGTCGTGCAGCAGGGACTTGCCTGGGGCGTTGCCATTGGGCCGTGAACCTCTTGCCCACCCCACGCTCGTAGCCGTTCATAGCGACGAATCGCATGGGTTGAGGCAGCACGCCGTCTTTGGGTGCAGGCGTCACCGGCAGCAGGGAAAGCAGCACCTGCCAAAAAGCATTGTCAGTCTCAAAGCGCTGCCCGCACTCAGCCACGAACCGCATCACCATCTCGCTTCGCTCCCACACAGCTAAGCGGGCCAGTTGGTGTGGATCGTTGCCTACCGCTCCCAGCATTGCCGCACCACAACGAATCACATGAGGTTCATAAGGTGCCGCTATCGTGAGCAGCACAGTGGCCAGCTCCTCGTTGCTGAACAAATTAGGCGTGACCAACTCCCCTGGCGGCTCGTTTCCCTGCCAATAGTGTCGGCACCCACGCTGCACCGCCAACGGCCACAGATCACTCTGCACCCGCAGCCCCAGCCGCCGCGCCTTCATCAGCAGCGGTGAAACGTGCGTCGTGGTGCCCAGTCGGCGGGCCAGAGTATCAACAGGCATGACGCAAGATTACGGCACCCAGCCTCCAGCTTGCAACGGGCGTTTCATCGCACCTGTTTCACGGCGTCGGTGCCACCACCCACAGCCGCACAAAGCGCCGTCCCAGGCTGCCCACCGGCACAGCGGCTTTCATCTGCTGCACCGTGCCGTTGTTGGCGACATCCTCCTCGGTCACGCCATCGACGTGCCAGTCATTCGCGGCCAGGGTGTCGCTCCATTCCACGATGACCTGCGTCCCGGCGTTCACGGATCTTGGGTAGAAGTAATCAAAGGTGCTGACCGTCTTCGTCACCGCGGTTGGGGACTCACTGTCATCGATAGGCGACAGTGCCATGGCCCACTCCAGTAGGTTTGCCAGTCCGTCGCCGTCAAAGTGAGACGCATCCGCCGCGCTGCCTGTGTTACTGGTGGTGCCAAAATATTGCAGCCGCCACGTCAGTATTGACGGTGAAGGTTTGAGTTACTTTGTCTCTTGATGTTATGGTATCGCTAAAGATGCTCGAACGCGCGGTGCAATGGTCGCCGAAGTTAGAAATCACCCGCCTTTCGTCGCACGGTCCGCTTCAACTCTCAGGGCTGCCTCTTCCACTGGAAGCCTTCTTCGGTGAAGCGCTCCTGCGACTGCTTGGACTTCAAGGCCACATGCAGGCGTTCGGCGAGTTGCTTGAACTTCACGCTCTTCGCCACCGCAAAAGGCTGAGTGGCGACCGAGCACTGGATGCCATGAATGCGCAAAGCGTCCAGCTTGTCACCGGCACCGACGGCATTACTGAGGTAAGTCACGGCCGCATCCAGTGAGCCGGTCTGCATTTGATTCACCAGCATATCGCCGGTCGGTGTTTGCACCGTCACATTTTTCATCACAGCATCGGTCACGCCGCCTTCGCTGAACGTCCGCTGGGTGATCCAACCCATGGCGCACTGTTTCTCGTGGCCAATGCCAATGCGGAGGCCTGGATTACCCAAGCTTTTCAGATCCACGACACCCCTGGGATTGCCCTTCTGCACCAGGATCACGAGTTCATTCTGAGCGATCTCTTCGGGCGGATTAAACAAGTCCACCACTTGCGCCATGAACTCGTTGTCGCAGGCAAAATAGGCATCGGGCTTCTGCCCAGCCTTCATCTGCGCGACGAGGATGCCGCAGCCGTTGTAAACGCGGGTCACCCGCACGCCCTCACGCTGCTCAAAGTCGATGATCGTCTGCTCAATGGCAGGCCGCAGCATGGAGCCTGCGAACAAGTTCAGCTCAGGCGTTTCAGCCCAGGGATCACCTTCCGCAATCTTGAAGCCTGCCTTCTCGAAGATGGGCAGGCCCTTGTCCTGCGCTGCCAAAAAGCGAGCGAACTTCATCGCTGCGGCGCTTTGCTTCGAGCACGATAACAGGGCGACGCTAACCTTCGCGTCCTTGCCTTCAAGTTCCGGCAGCGGCACGGCTTCTAAATCGGGATACTGCGGCAGCAAGCTATCCCAAAGGAAGCCAGCATCAGCGCTGCCGGTCTTCAGCGCAGTGCCCACTTCATTCACCGTCGCCGTCATCACAGCGGCTTGCTTGGCGAGTGCGACCCACTCAGCACCGAGGGCTTCTTTGGAAACCTTGCCAATGGCGGCAGCATCGGGGTTTGTCAGTGCCACACGCACACCGCTTTGCTTCAGATCAGCCACGCTCTTGAGCGCCTTGGGATTGCCCTTGGCAACGGCGAGCACGGGCTTCATCGTCGCCAGAGGAATGGTGGCCTCAGTAAGCTTCTTCTGCTGCGCCAGCTCATTGTAGCTGTCATCGGCGGGGATGAAGAGGTCCCCCAGCTTGCTGACTTCCACATTGGCCAGCAGCGTCTGCGAGCCGCCGAATTGCAGGCTCACCGGCACTTGGTATCCCGCTTCGTAAGCCTTGGCCGCTGCTTCGACCGGGCCTTTCAATCCTGCGGCGCAGTAGACGACAATGGGCTGCACGGTGCCGGACTCCTTGGAGCAGTCAGCGAGTCCTAGTAGCAGGACGAGGGAAAGAAGAGATCTCATGGCTTGTTTTTTTTGCGCTTGGGGATCGGCACCAACTGAGGACCGCCTGAACTCGACAGACGCTCGTCCGGCGGTGGCACTTGATCTCCAAAAATGTCTTCCCAACGCACGGTCATGAGCATGTCAAAGCCGGGGTTCTGCGCCTTCACTTGGCAGGAGCAAGCACCGCACAGGAAGCGAGCGGTTTCTTCCAACAGACCGTTGTTCAAGTTGCCGCCCTTGAACTGAGCGAGAGCGCGACCTCGACCAAAGATAGGATAAACGAGTGGCTCTGTGACAGGCTCACCATTGGTCAGCAGGCGCAGCAGCATCTGCTCCTGCGGGTCATTGGCACGGACAAAGACGATGGTGAAATTCGCCTCAATCGGCAGATCGGTGAGCACGTTGATGCCATCGCGCACCAGATTTCGTGGCACGGGGATGGTGTTGGTCAGCGTCTCAGACTCCGCCTTCAGCAGGTCGAGCAGGGCCTGATCCTTTGCCTTCTTGCCGCTCTCAATGACCAGCCAAATCACCGCCTTGCCCGCGAGCAAGAGCTTGGCGACCTCCTCGCGCTTCGGCGAATGCGCGAGTTCATGCAGCACCTCGGTGGTGAGCGCGCCGGACCACAGCGGCTCCTCGCCCATGCGCCATTCAGGCGCGCAGAGCGCGGCCACCGGAAGCGACTGCTTTTGCAAAGGCTGCCACACGGCCTGCCAGAGCTTCGGCACTTCCTTGGTAGTGTCGATGCGCACGATCTGCCAGTTTGGCGTCACCTTGCGAGAGTCAGGATTGGGATCGGCTTCGAGCTTTCGCAGTTCGGCATCGAGCCCCGCTTCTAACGTGCCTTGATGAAACACCACGAGCTGAAACGGATCGCTATGCCAGCGCTCCAACGCGTAGCGGAACACCGGCACATCGCAGGCATGGACCACACTCGCGAGCGCGAGCGTGGCAATCATTAGAAGGATTCGCATAGGTCTCATTGTCCTTTCAGGCATACGACCTTCCCATCCAGCGTGCTGACAAAAATCGCGCCTTTCGCAGCGGCCATGCCGTCCCACACAGGCGGGCTGTCGAGCTTGGTTTCGGACAAGACCTTGCCACTCGGCGCATCGATCGCCAGCACGGTGGCACCGTGCTTGCCATCCAGGTTTTCATCCTGCTGCTTCAAGCTGGGAACGATGCTGTCATCGCCCTTGCTCAGGCGGGCCATGGCGTCTTCTTCATCGACCACGTCAGCCGGACCTGCCACAAACAACACCTTGTTTGCCAAGGCCATGCCACGAGCAATGATGGGCACCTCGTTCGCCCAGCGCGGCTCCACGAAGTAGCCATTGGAAGGCATGGCCACTTGGCTAGCAGCGGTCGAGCCCGGGCCTTGCTTGGGCGCTTCGCTGGCGATGTGCAGCGCATAGCCGCCCTTGGCCCCGCCTTCATAATGCAGCCCCGCTGCGGCCTTGCCATTATTCTTGGCAGTGCTGCTATCCGTGGCGTTCTGCTTGTCGAAGGTGATGGCCAGCACAGTCTTCGTGTGGGCAGGCAACACAGCCTCAGGATCGGTGGAGAGCGACTTCGCATCCTCAGGACCAATGGCGCTATGGCTGATGCGCACCACGTCGATGAAGCCGGTGAAGCCCGGCAGATTGGGGAAGACCTTGGAGCCGTTGTTGTCACCGATAGCGATGCCAAGATTCGGATTCTTCGCCATCAGTGCTGGCGCATCGTCCTCAATCGCAAGCTGGCCATCCACGAACAGCTTCATCTTCTTGTCCTCGCTGAGCACGCCCGCGATGTGATGCCAGTTATCATCAACGGCGATGGGGGCGATGATGGAGGTCAGCTTACTGCCGATGACGAGATTGAACTGCGGCTTGCCAGCGCTCAGCGCCAGACCATAACCCGCTGCCGAACCGCCATGAGTGACGATCACGCCACTCGGCTGCTCGCCACGAATCCAGGCTTCCACCGTCAAAGGCTTGCCTGTGGGATCAAGAGAGTCGGTCTTGGCCACCACGACCGCTGGCTCGCTGCCCTTGGTTTCAGGCTCAGCCTTCGCCTTGCCTTTGCCCTTCTTGGTATCTTGCTTGGCTTTCTTGCGCGGATTGCCCGACTGCAAGGCCTGCGCTAGCTGCGAGGGCTCGACCTTCGGTGCTTCCTTGGGCGCGCTGAACAGATGATGCTCCAGCGGCGTGGTCCACTTGTAATACTGCGGCTTGCGCGCATACGAGTAAACGTTCTCGTCATCGACACAGAGGATGCGGCCCGCAGGCGTGAACTTGCCCGCCTGATAGTAGCCGTTGTGTCCACCGGCCATGTTCTTGCCGTAGACCCAGTAGCTGCGGTGGAACCACGAATCATCCAGGAAGCCCATGGGCGCGAACACATGCGAGCCTTCGCCTTGTTGATCCGCTCCTTGGCCAATGGCGTTGCCGCTGGTCACACCGAAGTCGCTGCGTGTGCCGTCGGCGTTGAACTTCTGCGACTTCAAATACGTGAACTTGCCGTCGCTCACCAAGATGTCCGCCAGACCCGCTGGCATTTGCAGCGTCTGATGCGCCTCCTGAAAGTCGCCACCCGTCA
This sequence comes from Verrucomicrobiaceae bacterium, assembly GCA_964203095.1. Classification (GTDB taxonomy): domain Bacteria; phylum Verrucomicrobiota; class Verrucomicrobiia; order Verrucomicrobiales; family Verrucomicrobiaceae; genus JAEUHN01. Next base: position 6,889 of record CAXNNN010000047.1, read on the forward strand.
GCGGGTTCTTGTCATCCACACTGGTCTCTACCAACTTTGAACCAGACTCGACATCGACCTTCGTGAATCGCAGACCGCCATCCATGAAGTTTGATCGACCCGCGATGAAGCTGGCGACATTGCCTTCCATCAAGACAGCACCGCTCACCGGCCAGACGCTTTCCAGCCCCTCAAAGGCCATGTGGCGATCCGCTTTGGGGGCACCACGGAAGCGCCAGACCATCGCGCCATCCGCCGCACGCAGGCAATACACCCAGCCATCGGCGCAGCCGAAAACCACGCGTCCCTTCCAGATGCTGGGCGGCGAGTCAATGCGACCGCCGGTGGTGAAATGCCACTCGGGCGCGCCTGTCTTCTGATTCAAGGCATGAAGCGTGTGCTGCTCGATCTGCGCGACGAAGACCTTCCCCTCGCCCACGCTGATGGCGCTGAGCTTGCCGCCCAGCTTGGTGTTCCAGCCCTCGCTCAAGGTTGACCCGACATCGGCGCGCAAGAAGCCTGTGCGTCCTGCATTGCCTCGATAGGTGGGCCAGTCAGCTGGGGTCGTGCCCTTGGCGTCAGCGAAGGTTTCATCAAACGCAGGCCCCTTCTCCAGGCGGCCCTCATCGCTATCGTTCAGCGTCGGCTTGCGGCGAATGTCGATTTTCGGTGCCATCGCATTGATGCCATACAACTTCGTCTCCGGGTAGCACGCGCAGTTGTGCGGCGGTGCATAGACCACGCCATTGGCGGGCATGACACCATACAAGCACGCGCCGCGCACCCAGTGGTTGATGTCCCAGCTCTTCTTGTCGAGATCGACGAACTCCACCCCGGTGCGCGAAGGCATGATGAAGTTCTCGGTGGCCTTGGAGATGTAGCATCGGTGGTGGAACCAATACGTGTTGTCGGCCACGTTCGGCGGGATCTCCATCTTCACTTCGCCTGTGCGCGGATCGCGGCCCTTGAAAACACCGTCCTGGCCACCCTGAGTCGTGCCTGCGCACCAGACCATGTCACGCGCGACCATCAGGTCCTGCGGCGACTGGTAGCCGCTCGCTGGATGCTCACCCACCCACAACTTCTTTCCTGTGGCCAAGTCATAGCTGGTCATGTTTCCCTCGCCACCCGCGAAGAGCACCACGTCTTTGTGAATCAGCACACGCGGACCAAAGTTAGCCGTAATCATGGCTCGACGTGCCGCAGGCTCCGAGGCCCAGACTTGATTGCCCGTGGTGCGATCCAGCGCCACCAGCTTGGCTCCGTCATGGAAGACCACGCGCGAGTCGTTCATGCACAACGACAACGGAGCGATGACTTGATCGTTCTGCCACTGGGTCTTGCCAGATTCGGTATCGACCAACATCAATCCGCGTGGCTTCTCATCCCAGAAAAAGCCGTTGTTTGCCCGCCCCTGATCGGTGCCTTCCTGGATCTTGTAATCCTTGCGCTCGTCTTCCTCAGTCTTGCGCGCCTGCACCAGCATCTGTTTACCCTCGACCAGGATTTCTTCGACAAACTTGGTCTCGGGATACTCGCGGACCAGTTCCCCAGTCTTGGCATCCAAGCAGGTCACATGGGTGGCGCGGGCGAGCGTGACATACAGCTTGTCATCCACCGCCACGATACGGCGCGTGAGCTGTGTGGGTCCGCTTTTCAGCGGCCACAGGTGATCCTGCCAATCGGGGATGTCCTTGGTCCACAGGATCATGCCATTGTAGCCATCACGCGCGATCAGCTTCCAGTGGGGGGGCAGCATGATGGAAATGCGTGAACCCATGTCCATGATGTAAAAGATGCGGCCGTTGTTGCTGACCATGCCACTGATGGATGACATGCGGTCGTGATGGCGCGACCAGCGCGGGCTGCCCACCCATTGCAAGTTCTCAGGTGGACCGACCGCCGTGTCTTTCGACACCGGATTGCCACTGGGGCCATGCAGGTAGTGCGTCCAGTCATCCATGCGCAGATCCTTCGGCTTCACCGTCTTTTTCCACTCGCTGCCGTTGCGCGAATAGATCACTCCCTGCGGCACCAGCACGCGATTCAGTTCCTCATGGCTCAGACCCAGTTGATCCTCCACCACGATCAGATTGATCATGCCGTCCAAGTAAGGCAGCACCGGCGTGGTCAGCTTCTCCACCGCGACCTGGCCATACACATTCGAGGCACGCATCCAGTCACGTGCGGCGTTCACCTTCGCATCATCCTTGTCCAGGCCATGCACCAAGGTGCCGCTGTTTTGCTTCAGCGCTGCCGTCAGCTTGCCATCGCCAATGCCAAGGTGCACCACGAGGCCACCGACCACACCCGTCTGCTTCAGGATGGCTTTGGCATCATCATCAGGCCCAGCCAAGACAGGCAGGGAAAGCAGAACAAAAGCAGCAATGAGGTGTCGGGTCATGTTCCGGTGGAAACGCAGCCCACACGCCGACCTCTCAGCTAAATCATTGCGCCGGCAGTTTCCCCGCGGCGGCATCCGATAGCTCGACCACTTTCAAGCGATTGGTCTGACCACGAACCAGGACCACCTCGCTTTTCGAGCAGTCTAGCGCCTCGACCATGAACCGCAGCAACTCGTCATTCGCCTTCCCATCCACGGGCGGAGCATGCAGTTTGATCAGCAGCACCGGACGCCCCTTCTCATCCATGGTCCAGCCCGCGAACTCTGAGCGACGGGCATTGGGGGAAACGCGGCAGGTGACGGCGGGCATACAAGGGACGCATCATGCGTCGCGCGCTGGACAAATCAAACCGCCGCATGTAAAACCTCACCCTCTTATGAAGACGGTCTATATCTCACTCCTCACCCTCTGCAGCCTGCTCGTCTCGTGTGACAAGCCAGCGGTGCCATCGTCCACCTCTACAAGCACTCCACCAGCTAGCGAGTGGACTTCCATGTTCAACGGCAAGGATCTGACCGGCTGGAAGTCGAACGATGAAGTGCCCAATGTCTTCACCGTCGAGAACGGCGAACTGAAAGTCAGCGGGGGCCGCGCGCACCTGTTCTATGTCGGAGCGGATGGCCAAGCCAAGTTCAAGAACTTCGAGTTCAAGGCGAAGGTGAAGACCACCGCAGGATCGAACAGCGGCCTGTATTTCCACACGCAGTATCAGGAGAAAGGCTGGCCCGACGCCGGCTTTGAGTGCCAGGTGAACAGCACGCACAAGGACCCGAAGAAGACCGGCAGCCTCTATGGCGTGATAAACATCCTCGCCCTGCTGCCTGACCAGAAGGAACCCGAAGGAGGCAAGCACATCAAGGTCCCTGCAGCCCCGAGCAAGGATGGCGAGTGGTTCGACTACAGCATCAAGGTCGAGGGCAAGCGTATCGTCATCCAGATCAACGGCGAAACCACCGTGGACTTCACCGAGCCAGAAGGCTGGGACCCAGCCAAGGAGCTGAAGAACATGCCCGGCCGCAAGCTGAGCGAAGGACTGATGGCCATCCAGGGCCACGATCCCCAGAGCACCACGTTCTACAAGGATCTCTTTATCAAGGCGCTGCCGTGAGGCGCGAACAAGCGCTGTGAACAACGGCGAAAGTAGTTAGTGTGAAGTGCTCAGTTCTTCGTGACTGGGCACTTTTTGTCTCCGCGCACTGGCTTGCTCAGCAACTCAGCACTAACGATTCAATATCTTCAGTTTCACCTTTCATGTCCCTCCTCACCCAGCCCCTTTGGCAAGCCGACAGCCTCGGCTCACCGTTGCCCGACGACGACTTTGGCGTCTCCGTCAGCCTGCCGTTGTGGCAGCATGTGATTGGCTATGAGGAAGGCGATCAAGCCGTGGTCCGCCAGTTCCGCTCAGGCTACCCGCGATTCTTCCTGCCCCCTGCGATTGCGAAGCTCTTCGAGAAGGTGGAGCAAGAAGTGGCCGCTACAGGCGAGCGTTGCCTCGTCTTTCCGCGTCGCGTTCATGCCGAGCGCTGCGTGGCGTGGTTGGAGAAACACAAAACCACAGGTCGCGTCGTCGAGTTCGGCGATGAAGCCCTGGGTGTGGCTCTTTTCAAAGCGGACGACTATGCGACCGCACGCAAGTTCTGGCGCTTCTCGGGGGAAGTGATCAGCGCACGCCAGGCACTTCATGCCTTGGGCGAACGCTGCGCGATCACTCTTGAGCAAGGCTGGGCGGCGAACACCACGCTGCGTGAACGTCTGGCTCAGCTCTCGGGTCAAGCGGTCGAGGACGTGTTCCTCTTTCCCTCCGGCATGGCGGCGACCTTTGCCGTGCACCGCATGATCACCGCTTTGTTCCCATATCAGCGCACCATCCAGCTCGACTTCCCGTATGTGGATGTGCTCAAGGTGCAGCAGTTCTTCGGCACCGGTGCGCACTTCTTCCCACTGGTGAAGCCCGAGGAGCGTGAGCAACTGGAAGCCTTGCTCAAGGGCGAGCGCATCGCCGCCATCTTCAGCGAGGTGCCGACCAATCCCCTGCTCCGCTGCGTGGACTACTCGAAGCTGCACGAGCTGCTGAACCGCACGCAGCCTCATGTGCCACTCGTGGTCGATGATACCGTCGGCACAGTCGCCAATGTCGATGCCTTCCGTGTAGCCGATGTCGTCACTAGCAGCCTGACCAAGTCCTTCTCTGGCGCGGGTGACGTGCTGGCGGGCAGCGTCATCTTGAATCGCCGCTCCAAGCATCATGCGGCGTTCAGCACCTTCCTCAAAACGCACGCCGACCACGAACTGTGGCGGGGCGATGCCGTGGTGCTGGAGCACAACTCACGCGACTTCGTCGAGCGTGCCGCCACCATGAGCCGCAATTCCGTGGGACTTTACGATTACCTGTCGAAGCACCCGAAGATCGCCCGCGTGTGGCACTCGATCAGTGAAGGCGGCGCTGGCTATGCGCAGTTGCAGCGCGACCACTACGGCCACGGCAGTCTGTTTTCCTTTGTGCTGATGGACGCGGATCGCACACCCGCCTTCTACGATGCCTTAGCCGTATGCAAAGGCCCCAGCCTGGGCACCAACTTCACCCTCGCTTGCCCTTACACCTTACTCGCTCACTACGATGAACTCGACTGGGCCGAGAGCTGTGGTGTGCCTCGCCGCCTGATTCGCGTGTCCGCAGGTTTGGAGCCGCTGGGCGAGTTGGTCGCACGGTTTGAACAGGCGTTGGAGGTAGCATAGGCTTTCCAGCCTGTGTCCCGGTCATAACGATGAACGGCAGGCTAGAAAGCCTACCCTACTTCCCCACCAAGCTCACCTTCAGCGTCTGGCACAGCTGCACGACTTCTTCTTTCGCCAGCACCAGGGTCTTGCCAGCTTCCACCGCGATCACATCCACGCCTGACTCCGCCGCATTGCGGATCGTCTCGGGGCCGACCACGGGCACGTCGAAACGCATGTCCTGGTTCGGCTTGCTGACCTTGACCATCGTCGCACCTCCCTTGCCCATGGCACCGCCGCGTTTCACGCATTCATTGGTGCCTTCGAAGGCTTCCACCGCCAGCACCGTGCCATTCTTCACGACCACGGTCTGGCCGATGTCCAGGCGACTGCTCTCCTTGGCGATGTGGAAGCCGTAGTCCACATCGTCCCATCGGCGCTTCTTGGGGGAAGGCCCCGCCACCAGCCCAGGCGCGGCCAATAGCTCATCGAGAAAGGTAGTGGCCGAGAGCAGCTCAATGCCGTCCTTCTTCAACTCATCACCAATCGCCCCGAACAAGGTCTCCGCATTGCGCTGCTTCAGCCGCGCCATCATGATCAGCGTGCGCAGGTCCGGACGCAGATCGAAGAGGTTCTTGGGCGCGATCTGCCCGACCATCACGCACTGCGTCACGCCTTGGGCTTTGAAGAACTTGATCATCTTCGACAGCTGCCCCACGCGCACCCATTCCACGGCTTCGACCTTCGACACGATGTCCGTCTTGGTTTCGTTCTCGAAGGCGCACACGGCCAGCTTCTTCACCCCTGCCTTGCGCGCATGAGCGATGAAGGTGTCAGGATAAATGCCGTTGCCAGCGATGATGCCGATGATGTCGAGCGAAGGAAGGGCCATGAGCAGAGGTAGACCTTCACCTTGGGCAGGAGCGGCAGATGCTCAACTCGTTCGTCAAACCTCGAACACATCATCCATTGACGGACATCTGA
>CAXNNN010000048.1:0-12832 GCA_964203095.1 Verrucomicrobiaceae bacterium
GACTTCGTTCGCTACCTCTTCGGGCATCCGCTCAAGGTGGAATCGAAGGGCTACACGAAAGTCAGCGGCTGCATCGACCACGTCATGACGCGCTACGAGGTCGCGAGCGGAGCGCTCGTTCATGCGGAAGGAAGCTGGGCCATGGCCAAGGGCTTCGGCTTTCGCATGGCTTACACGGTGAACTTCGAGCATGCCACGGCGGACTACGATCTGGCGCGTGGCGATGAGGCGCTGCAAGTCGCGGCCAATGGCGAGAAGACCACGATCAAGTGCGAGGGCACTGGGCATTTGCCCATGATCCAGCATTTGGTGCGGGCGGTGCAGTCCGGCACTCCGCCGACCGTGGTAACGGCTGAAGATGGCGTGGCCGCGATTGAGGTGTGCGAGGCGGAGGCAGCTTCGGCTACTCTTTCTTTGCCTTAGTGCTCTCTACGGAAATCTTCAGCACTAGCGGGCGATGGTCGCTGCCGTCGTCGAAGTCTTTGGCGCTGTAGATGTAGGAGTCGCGGGCTTTCACGTGGGGGTGGAAGGCCTTGTTCACGAAGATGTAGTCAAGACGGGAATAGGTGTCCTCATAGTCCCAAAAATGGGTCCAGATTTCGCCATTGATGTCCTTCAAATAGACGTCGCTCATGCTAGTTTCAGGGCTTTCGCGACTGCCGCGAATCTCATCAAGGGGTGGGTTCCTCGGGTGCTCGTTGAAGTCGCCATAGGCCATCAGCTTGGTGGTGGGGTCGGTCGTCAAGATGCTGTCGATATGCTTGCGCAGCAGATGAGCTTCATTGCGACGCATGACCGACTGGTCGGCCTCGGGGATCGCTCGCATGGATTTCAAATGCACGCCCAGGGCGCGGAAGCTGAACTCTGGCGTAACCTGGATCGTGGCATCGAGAATACCGCGCTGGAAAGGGAAAGTCTGATCGCCGATGAGGTAGGTCAGCATCGTTTGCGAGTTCCGCGCAGTGATCGGGAATTTGCTGAGCAAGCCCAGGGTGCGTGTAAGGTCGCCGCCGTGGGCGCGCTCGGTGTGCTCATAATGTAGCCCGGCGTCGGCGAGGTGCTTCTTAAGGTCGGCGAATTCGGCGTCGGTGCCGATCTCGCACACGCCCAGCACGTCGGGATTGATCTCCTTCAAGAAGGCCACGACCTTGTCCTTTTCCTTCTGCGGCTTGCCCTTGGGATCGACGGGCTTGTCACCCCAGGTGCGATCCATGTAGAGCCAATTCTTCACATTGTAGGAGCAGAAGGTGACGATCTGCGGCGGGGCGTCCGCTGCGTGGCCAAGCATGGTGGTAGCCCAGAGGAGGGCGAGCAAGGCTAGACAAAAGCAACGGGCTGGAAAAAAGCGGTGCATTGGGCATATAGGTGAACACAAGCCGTGCCATGTGCAATGGATGGTCAGCAACAAAAATGGCGGCAGGCGATGAAACCTGCCGCCATGGCTAATATGAGACTTGGGTTGAAAGGCTATTACGCCTCTTGATGATCGCGCTCGCGCTCCACTGTCGCGGACTTGGAGGTATCGGTCACGGGTTTGATGGCTGGGCGCTCGATCTCTTCCTGAGCGCGATGCAATTCGGATTCGAATTCATCCTTGGCTTTGCGGAACTCGCCCATGCTTTTGCCCAGGCTACGGGCAAAGGTGGGAAGCTTCTTCGCGCCAAAGAGAACGAGGATGAGCACGGCAATGATGACCATTTCCCAGGTGCCGAGGGGGCCGATGGCCAGTAGGTGTTGGTTCATGAGGGGACGAATATTAATGTGTTAAACAGTGACGCGCAAACCCGACTTTCATCGCTGTTCGCCCATGCTTGCTTGAGGGAACGCCTGATGTGCTGGTATTCTTTGGTTTGAATCATCAGGCAGTCGCGAGATCAAGGATGATCTTGCCCGTGCGTGAACTGTTTTGAGCGAGCTGAATGGCCTGTGCGAAGTCTTGCAGGGGCACAACGGCGGCGACGGCTATATGCAGCTCGCCTTCGGTCATCATGGTCGTCAGCGGTCGCAGAACCTCCGCGATTTCCCCGTGGTTGGCCTTCTCGAACCACTGGCTGACCCATAGGCCACGCAGGGTGAGGTCTTTGAAGATGAGGAACTTGTTGGGCACTTTCAGACTGCGACGGCTCATGGCTCCATAGGTCACCAGTGAGCCGTGCGGGGCCAGCAAGTCCATCAATCGGACCGCGCTGTCGCCACCGACCGCGTTGGCGGCGAGCCGTGGCGCGGATTTGCCGACGAATTCCTTGGCTGCGGCCACGCCCTCGTCATTGTCGAGGAAGACGGCATCTGCGCCCAGGGCTGTCAGTTCGTCGATAAGTTCTGGCCTGCGCACGAAGTTGAGGGTGCGGAGGCCCAGCTTCTTGGCGATTTGAATGGTCGCACGGCCCACGCCGGAGTTCGCTGCGTTCTGCGCCACCCACTCGCCTTCGACCAGATCGTGGAAGTCGTGCAGCAAGCGCCAGGCTGTGACGGGATTCACCCGCAGCATGCTGGCCTGCACGGGATCAATGGTGGATGGCAGTCGGGCGAAGTAGCCCTCCGGCGCGGTCAGGTGCTGGCACCAGATGCCGCCGGGGTGCAGTGGAATAACAACATCTCCCGTGGCCAATGAGGTGACATCAGCGCCAATCTCGATGACCTCGCCGCAGCCTTCGTGCCCCGGGATGGCTGGTGGAGTCGCCGCACGGCCGTAGTTCCCCTCGATGAAGTTCAGGTCCGCCGGATTGATCGGCGCATAGCGCATGGCCACACGCGCCTCGCTTGGCTTGATCGCTGGCAGCTCACGGCGCTGAAGTTCCAGAACATCCAGCGGGTTGCCGGTGCGGTTGAATTGCAGGAAGGCGGACATAGGACAACGGGGTTACCAACTGGCGAGAGCTTCATACGCGTAGCCGCGCAGGTATTCCGTCTCTGGAATGCCGGCGATGATTGGGTGGTCTGCACGCTGCTCATAGCGCGAGACTAGGCGGATGGTGCGCTTGGCATCGACCGCCGCATCCAGAATGCTGCGGTAAAACTCGCCTGTGCTGACGTGATGCGAGCAGGTGAAGGTGGCCATGATGCCGCCCACGTTCAGCATCTTCAGCGCGCGGAGATGGATTTCCTTGTAGCCGCGCAGCGCGTCGTTCACCGAGCCCTTGGTCTTGGTGAAGGTCGGTGGATCGAGCACGATGAGGTCAAATTTTTCTCCTCGCACCTCGGCGGCTTTCAGCCAGTCGAAGGCATTGGCGGCGATGGTGCTGAAGGTGGCACCCGAGACTTCGGCATTGCGCTTGGCTTGTTCGAGAGCGGGCTCGCTCACATCCAACGCGAAGACCTCCGCCGCTCCGGCGAGCGAGCAAGCTTGGGCAAAGCCACCCTGATTGCTGAAGCAATCCAGCACGCGGCGACCTTTCGCCAGCTGGCCCACCAGCTTGTAGTTGCTGAGCTGATCGAGATAGAGGCCGGTTTTTTGGCCCTCAATGACGTCGATGTGGAAGGCGAGGTCGTTGCTCTGAATCATGAAGGGCGCAGGCGGCTCGCCGAACAACGTCTTCTTCTCCAGTTCCATGCCCTCGGCCAGACGCACTCGGGCTTCATTGCGGGCGGTGATGCTCAATGGATTCAGAACCTCACGCAGCGCGCTGACGATCAGTTCGGTGCGCAGGTCCATGGCGAGCGTCAGGGTTTGAATGACGACATGATCACCGTACCGATCCACGATCAGGCCTGGCAGGCCATCCGACTCGCTCCACACCACGCGGCAGAGCTGGGTGTCGATGCCGAGGGATTCGCGGTGCTTGAAGGCGCGGGCGATGCGGCGCGTGAAGAAATCCTGGTCCAGGTCCTGGGCGCGAAACGAAAACCGACGCGCTACGATCTGTGACTTGGGATTGTAGATGGCACTGCCCAGCGGACGACCCTTCAGGTCCTTCAGCGTCAGCACGCTGCCGGGCTCGGGATCGCCGGTCACATTCTTGATGTCGCTGGCATAAACCCAGTCGTGACCATGAAAAATGCGTGAGCGCGGATTGACGAAAATAGCTGCCATAGGCGCGTCATCATGGGGCAGCGTGCGGGCTTGGCAAACGAAGCTTGTGCGCATGTGCCCGGTTGTTCATAATCGGGGCCCCACTCTATGAAAGTCCTGCCCTTGCTTTTGCTTGCGTCGTTTCCAGTCCTTGCTGCTGATCCCGTGCCCACATTTCAGGGCTCCATTGAGCGTCTCGATCCTGCGCTGGATGTGCTGCTTGCCCACGAGGCGAAAATCGAAGTGCTGGCCTCCGGCTTCAACTGGTCGGAAGGCCCCGTGTGGCTGGACGGCTCGTTGCTATTCTCCGATGTGCCGGAGAACACGGTGTTTCGCTGGAAGGAAGGCGACAGCGCAGCGGCTTCGTTTTTGAAGCCAAGCGGCTCGACCGTGGACAAGGCGGGCCAAGGATCGAACGGCTTGGCGCGCGATGCTAAGGGCCGTCTCATTCTCTGCCAGCACGGCGACCGCTGCATTGCACGGCTGGAGAAGGACGGCTCCTTTACCAAGTTGGCTGAAACCTTCGAGGGCAAGCGCTTCAATAGCCCGAACGACCTGTGCATCGCCAGCGACGGCACGATCTTCTTCACCGATCCGCCGTATGGCATCAAGGGCGGCAAGGCCGAGCTGGACTTCCACGGCATCTATCGCCTCGGAACGGATGGCAAGGTGACTGCGCTGAGTAAGGAGGTGAAATGGCCGAATGGCATCGCGCTCAGCCCCGATCAGCAGACCGTCTATGTGGCCGTGTCCGACAGGGATCAGCCGCGTGTGATGGCTTTCAATCTGGATGGCAGCAATCCACGGGTTGTCTTCGATGCGACGGCGCTGAAGTCACCCACACGCAAAGGCGGTTGCGATGGCCTGAAGGTGGATGCGCAAGGCAACATCTGGACGACCGGCCCCGGCGGCGTCTTGATACTTACCAAGGAAGGCGAGCACCTGGGAAGCATCTTGACTGGTCAAGCCACCGCCAACTGTGCTTTCGGTGAAGATGGCTCCACGCTCTACATCACCGCCGACATGTTCCTGCTGCGTGTGCGGACAAAGGTGAAGGGCTCGGGGTTTTAGTTCGAGCTTCAGCTCGTCTGGCGATCAACCATAAACCAAAAACACTATCAGCCTCCCTCATGGCACCTTGAAGACCTTCTGCGTGGTCGGATCAAGCGCGAGCGAACCGCTCGGCAGCCCCCTCACATCCAGCTCCTTATTGGGTGGGTAGGGGCTGATCACACGGCCTGGCGTCTTGCTTGGGGTGGCGACAGGGAAGCTTTGATTGGAACCAGCCTTCGAGGCGGTGCTGTCCGTCATGCCTGTGGTGCGGCTGCCACTGAACGATTGCTTGGGCAGTGGCAGGGGATCCGGTTCGTTCGGCGTCGGGTTGTAGGGGGAACTCCCCTCCGTGGGAGCTTTCACCACGCTCTCCGTGGTGGTGATCTTTTCAGGCGTGGTTTCAGGTGCCCTTGGTTGGCTGGAGACGCGTTGGCGTTCGGTGCTGCCGTTGCTGTAAGAGGGCTTCTTTGCCGACATGCTGGACGCCGTTGTGCTATTCCGCCCAGGTGGCGGCATGCGGTAATTCGGCGTCTGCGGCTGCGCGTAGTTGGACCAGGCTCCGGCCGTGGTGGGCCGCGCACCCGCACCCACAGCGGCTGTGGCGGGTGCTTGCGGGTAAGTATACGGCGTGCGTGCAGCCGCTGGCGCGGCCGAAGCAGGTGCGCGGTAAGCTCCGGGCTGTTTGTATTGCGGCTGGGCCGCCTGGTATTGGGAAGGTTGGCTACCAGGCTTGAAAAGACGAGAGAAGAAGCCGCTGACACGTTCGCTGAAGGCGTCGCCTTGACGGTAGAACTCCTGGCTCGAATAGCCGCCCTGCTGGGCACTGGCGGGGGCGCAGATGGCGAATGTCAAAACCACCGTGGCGAGCTTCGGGAGGGAAATCGCGCGGTCTTTGGTGATGGCAGTTTTCATAATTGTTTAAGGTTTCCTAAATTTACGGACCTTCAAGCATTATTTAGGCCAGTTTGACGGCACGGACAAACACCACCGCTGTCTTGGTGTTCATTCAGCCCGAGTGCCAGAAATGCTCGTCCGTTTGGCTAAAAGGTGTCGCCGCAGCAATCACAGCGGAACCGATCCGCCCGCCCAGGCATCGGGTGAGCTTTAGCGCCGCAGCCGCGCGGGCATTTCACCGGAATGAAGGTGCTGAACACCCAGCGACACAGGTAATAGCCGCCGATGAAGGTGGACATGGTCACAACGGCCGACGGAACCCCTTTGCTCTCCATCCAACTCTGATTCAGATACGAAACCAGCGCCAGCAGCGCAGCGCCGAATAAAGAAGACGCGAAGCTAAGAAAGAAATGCTGGTTGGGCTGCATGCGGGAGCGGCCAATTATGCCTGGATCGCGGCTTGCAGTCCAGCGCGCATCACTTCCACCGGCGCAGGCCGGGCGAACCAGTGCTCGAACGAGATCGCACCTTGGTGCAGCAGCAACGTAGCCCCGTCGACATAGGGCACGCCAGCGGCCTGGGCTGCGGCACCCAGTTGCGTCAACTGACCACCGGTGCGGTAGACCATGTCAAAGACGAGATGCCGGGCTTGCAGCGCCCCCGCAGGCAGCAGTGGCGCGTCATCCGGCTTCATGCCCAGGGAAGTGCCGTTGACGATCAGATCCGACTTGGAAATTGCTTCAGCCAGTTTGTCTGGAGTCAAACAATGCATCAAATTTGTTTTGATTGGCTTGGCATGACGAAGTTCCTCCAGGTCCATCACCAATTGAAGCGCTTTGTCTGCGGTTCTGTTCTGTATTGCCAAGGTGGGGCAACCTTCCAAGAAGCACTGCACCGCCACGGCGCGTCCGGCCCCGCCACCGGCTCCGAGGATGAGAACGCGCAGGTCACGCACCTCCACGCCGAAAGCCTCCTTCACCGAACGCAAAAAGCCTGGGCCATCCGTGTTGTAGCCGATGAGCCGACCCTCGTGAATGTGCACCGTGTTCACCGCGCCCAGCGTGCGGGCGAGCGGATCGAGTTCATCGACAGCATCCAGCGCTTCGAATTTGTGTGGGATGGTGACATTGATGCCCTCAAATCCGGCCGTCGCAAAAGCCCGAAAAGCCTCCGCCACCCGACCCACCGGAACCTGCACCCGCACATACTGCGCGTCGATGCCGCAGGCTAGCAATGCCGGGTTGTGCATCTGTGGTGACTTGGAGTGCGCGATGGGATCGCCAATCACCGCAAGCCGCGCAGGCGGCGTGAGGGTGGGCCAATGAGAAAGGTCGTCAAGGGTAAAGCAGTGCGGAACAGACACAGCCGTAGCGTGGCAAGAGCAGACGATTGGGCAACTGCACAATTAACCAAGGCAGGCCTGGATGATGCTTTGCATTCTCCTTGAACCTGCCTTTTCTCTTCCCATGAAACGCCTTCTTCTTACCCTGGCCGTGCTCTCTCTGATTCCGCAATGCAAACGCAGCGATGCGCTGATCATTGGCACGGATGCGACGTATCCACCTTTTGAATTCAAGAGCGAGACGGGCGAACTGGCGGGAGTCAGCATCGACATGGGTAAAGCGCTCGGCGAATACCTGGGGCGGCCCGTGGAGTTTCGTAATATTGCCTTTGATGGGCTGATCACGGCGCTGCAGACGCGCAGCATCGACATCATCATCTCGTCCATGACGGCGAATGACGAGCGGCGCAAGTCGCTGGACTTCTCCGCGCCCTACGTGACCACGGGCATCTGCCTGCTGCTGCCGAAGAACTCGTCCATCGCCAAGGTGGAGGAGTTGAAACAGGGCAAGCGCCGCATCGTGACCAAGATCGCGACGACGGGCGAGCAGTGGTCGCGTGCGAACCTGCCCAATGCTGAGATCGTGGCGCTGGACAGCGATCCGGCCTGCGTGCTGGAGATCAGCAAGGGCAGTGCGGATGCTTGGGTTTATGACCAGATCAGCGTCATGAACTATGCGCTGGCAAATCCCGACACAACCAAGGCTTTGCTGGCGCCGATCCGCATCGAGGAATGGGCCGTTGGCCTGCGGCATGGCGAAGACGAACTGCGCGACAAGATCAGCGCCTTCATCGCCAAATTCCGCGCTGAGGGAAGCTTTGACAAAGTGGCGGTTAAGTATTTAGCCAAGGAACGTGACTACATGAAGCAGCAGAATCTTCCGTTTGTTTTTGAACTGTCTGCGACTCCTGGTGGCCAGTGACGACCCAATCTATGAAACGACTTTCCCTGATAGCCCTCATGTTGAGCCTTTGTTTGACCGCCTGCGGCAAGAAAGCCGACGAAGCCAAAGCAAAAGCTGAAGAAGCCGCAACGAAAACGGAGGAAGCGATCAGGGCCGCGGGTGAGGCGGCTAAGGCAGCGGGCGGTGCAGCGAAAGACGCGGCCACCGAGGCAGGGGATAAGCTGAAAGCCGCTGCCAAGGATGCCCAGATGAAAGATGAGGCAGCGATCAAGCTGGCCTCGGAAGCGGCGAAGCAAGCCGTGCAGCCCATCAATACAGCACCGCCAGTCGCTGCGCCGAAGTCCCCCTAGTCGTTCGTTCATGTTTACGCCGAAGGTCATCATCCTGGGCGGGATCGTTGTTTTTGCAGCTCTCTCTTTGGCGCTGAAGGAAAACTATCCGCTGTCCCACTACCCCATGTATGGGGACCCTGACCCCGTCAGTCAGTACTACCATCTGACCGATGGACAGGGGAAGCCACTGCCGATCAATCAACTGACTGGCGTGCGTGCCGCGAACCTGGGTAAGATTCTGCGCAAGCGTCTCAATGACCGTGCCAAGGACATGAAGATCAACGTGAAGTCGCTGCCCCCGGCTGAACGAGATCGAACGTCACAGGAGACGCTGGATTACCTGCGCTCGCAGGCGAAGCACCACAAGCAGGTCATCCCTGACAAGCTGCGGATCATGTTCACCACCATCCGTTTTCATGAAGGTCATGTGCTGGAGCAACCGGAGGTGTTCTACGCGGAATGAAGAATGCATTGAAGTGGATCTGGCAGCACCTCTTCCCACTGCCTGAAGTGGGGCGGTTGGAAGCCTTCATTGCGCGCGCCATGCTGGCTTATGTGCTGCTGGAGTTCTTCCCGATCTTCACACCGCCTGCGGTGCAGCCCGTGCCTGTGGGGCTGGCGCATGGGTTCGATCTCACCTGGCTTGGTCATACGCCCACTCTTCAGCTCTACCGGATCATCTTCACCGGAGTGCTGGTGGTGTATGTTCTGGGGTTTGGTCTGCCGGTGGTGCTGCCAGTGCTGGCGGTGATGCAAATCCTACCCTTCACGCTGACGAATTCTCAGGGGTTTACGAATCATTCCCATCACATCCTCAGCGTCGTGCTGCTGGCGCAGGCGCTAGTCGCGGTTTGCTTTCCTCGCGGCGCGTGGTTGCAACCGCGCGGCATCATGAATAGCTGGCTTCTGGCAGCGAGCCAGGCGGGCATTGCCACGGCTTACCTGATCTCGGTCTGCTCCAAGCTGTTGGCTTCGGGTGGCATGTGGCTGTTTCACAGTCACTACATCGCGCTCGATCTGGTGAAGACGATGCGGCAGAACTACTATAGCGCGTTGGACCCGCGCTATGCCACGGACCCGCCGAATGTGCTGTGGATGCTGGAGCACCCGACGGCGACGGCCGTGATCTTCGACATGGGGTTCTTTGTGGAGGCGCTCATCGTGCTCAGCGTGGGCACTCGCTGGCTAGCGCTCGCTTTCGGCATTGCGACCATCATGATGCACCGCAGTATCAATGCATTGATGGGGTTGGAGTTCTTCCAGAATGAATCCATGCTGGCTGTGTTCTTCGTGAATGTGCCGTTCCTCATCGCGCTGTTATGGGCGGGCTGCGAAAGAAAGCTGCTGGGGCGTCGTTGATTATAACCGCCTGATTCAAGGTGGAGCCATACACCCCCTCACTGACTCCGCTGCATGACCCGCTGCCTCTCTTTTGTCGTCCCTACATGTCTCGCTCCGGTTTTGCTGGGGCTGCTCACTTGCTGCACTGGCTACCAGGTGAAGCGTGGGGTGGACCGTGAAGTGTTTGGTATCCTAAGGTCCAAAACTAGTCGCGTGCCAAATGCGGGTGACGGGCTGCTGGACATCACGCCGCCTGCGCCGCTGAAGCTGGACGATCTCAAGGTCAACAGCAAGACCGTTGACTTTCTGGGCGACCGCGCCCACATCGAAAAGGGGGCGCGTGTGATCACCTTGGCTGATGCCTTGGGCAAGGCGGTGAACCATAATCGAACCTACCTAGGGGAGAAGGAAGCGGTCTATCTCACGGCGCTCGATCTCACCCTCGCTCGGCATCAGTTCGCGCCGATTTTCAGCGCCTCGGGCACGGGCTCGCAGGTGGAGACGAACGTGGAGAAGACCATCACGTTGCCAGCGCCACCTGCGGCTCCTTTGCTGCCCGGAGTGCCTGCAGCTCCCGTCATTCCGAAGACGATCAACACCTTCGTGGCCGAACATACGATGACCGCCAGTGGTGGCGTCGGCTTCAGCGCCCTGTCACGGTTGGGCACGCGTTTGGTCGCCGATCTGACCACCGATTTCTCGCGCTTCTTCACCGGTGGTCGGCGCGACTTGAGCAGTTCCAATTTGGCCGTGACTCTCGCTCAACCCCTTCTGCGCGGGGCGGGATCGCTTTCTATCAGTGAGCCTCTGACGCAGGCCGAGCGCTCGGTGTTATATTCAATCCGCGATTTCACGCAGTATCGCAAGACCTTCACTATCGACACGACCACGCAGTATTACCGCACACTGCAATCGCGCGATGCGGCCAAGAACGCGCACTTCGTTTACACTTCGTTCAAGAACATCCTGGTCGCTCAGTCGGCTCTGGTGGATGCGAATCGCAGTGGCCGAACCAAGTCGTCGCTGGGCCTTCTGCAACAGGCTGAACTAAGCTATCGCCGTCGATGGATCAGTGCCGTGCAGATCTATGAGCAGAGCTTGGATGATCTAAAGGTGCAGCTCGGTCTTCCTGTCAAAGAGCCCATCTTGCTGGAGCAGCAAGAGCTGGAGAGGCTGGAGTTGATTGATCCGCCGGGCACGTTGGATGAAGCCTTGGAAACGGCGATGATTACGCGCTTGGACTTGTGGAATGCCCGCGACGAGCGTGACGATTCGACGCGCCGCGTGAAGGTGGCGCAGCGCGATCTGTTGCCGGGTCTGGGATTGCGTGCGGACTACACCTTGACCGGTGATCCCGGCCGCAAGAACCTCAACCTAGATGCCAAGCGCCGCAGCTACTCCGTTGGCTTGGATGTAGACTTGAATCTGGATCAGAAGCCTGAGCGCAACGCACTGCGTGCCGCACAAATTTCTGAGCAGCGAGCAGAGCGTGATCTGGTTCTGGCAGAGGAGAATGTGCGCAAGGATGTCCGCAGTTCTTGGCGCAATCTGGAGGTGGCGCGCAAGCAGTATGAACTCGCGCAGGAATCGCTCGTGCTAGGCGAGCAACGTCTGCAACTCGAAGAAGCGCTTTACGATGCGGATCGTGGTAGCTCGCGTGACCTCATTGATGCGCAGCAGGATTTGGTAGAAGCTCGTGACCAGCTCACTGCCGCCTTGATCAATCACACGCTAGCACGCATCCAACTCTGGAAAAACATGGGCATCCTCTTCATCCGAAAAGATGGCTCATGGGCAGACGTATTGAAGAAGGAAACACCGAAGGGAAACGCGCAATGAAAAAGCCGGGAAGCAGACGCTGGTGGGTCATCGGAGCTGCGATCATCGTGGTGACGACAGGGTATGTGTTTTTCTGGGGAGGCGATACCTCCGCTGAAAGTGAGGTGCCGACCTTCACCGTGCAGCGCGGCAACCTGCAAATCAATGTGCTCCAAGGTGGAGAAATTCGCGCGCTCAAAAACTATGAGGTGAAGAGTGAGATCGAGTATCCCACCAAGATCCTGAGCCTCATTCCCGAGGGCTACATGATCACTGAGGAGGATGTGAAGGATGGCAAGGTCCTGGTGGAGCTAGACGGGAGTGAACTGAAGGACAAGATCACCACACATGAGATCGACTTCCAGACCACGGTGGCTAGCTACATCGACGTGGATGAGAATCGTGAGATCGTGCGCAGCGAGAACCAGAGCTTGGTGCGGGATGTGAAGACAGCCGCCATGTTTGCACTGATGGACTTCGAGAAGTATCTCGGCAAAGGCGTGGCGATGAGCATCCTCAAGTCGCGTGGACTGCCAGAAAACACGGACGTCTTCGAGAAGCACTGCGCTGCGCTGGAAGCCGACTCCAAGCCGGTCGTTGGCAAGGTGGTCATCAAAGATGAGGACAACTCAAGCGCCAAGCCAGAGGTCGCAGTGCCTGCGAAGAAAGTGACGGCCCCTGCCGTGCGCACGGACTTTGTGAAGTTCCTGGACGCTAGCACTTCAACGGATGGTGAAGCTCAGCAAAAGCTAGGGCAATTGAAAGGAGAACTGCTGTTGCATCAAGGCGAGCTATCCTTGGCCAAGCAAACGCTCGAATCTTCCGGCCAATTGGCCTCCAAGTCCTTTATCACCAAGTCGGCATTGGAGAATGACCAAGTGACCTTCGAGAAAGTGCAGCTCAGTGTGAAGACGGCCGAAGTAGCGCTAGACCTCTTCCGCAAATACGAGTTCTCGAAGCAGTGTGAGCAGTTCCTCAGCGCTTACCAAGAAGCCTTGGATAAGCTACGCCGAACCCTGCGCGCCAATCGCAGCAAGATGGCCCAGGCCGAGAGCAAGTTCGAGACGGCGAAGCGCCGTTACGAAATGGAGTTGGTCAAGCGCGAGGAACTAGAGCGCCAGCTCAAGGCCTGCGTCATC
>CAXNNN010000049.1:0-12718 GCA_964203095.1 Verrucomicrobiaceae bacterium
ACCATGTGGCCATGGGGCTCGATGTATGTCATGGGAAAAGGAGACAGAGAAAAGGGGTAAGAGAAAAGAGAAAAGGCTGGGGAGCAGACGAATAACGCGAGGCAGCATGTTTTCGGCTAGGCCACCCCTGTTCTCTTTTCCCTTATTCCTTTTGCCTTCCACTGAAGGCTCCCGCCGCGCCCTGCGTGTGCGCCTTGGCAATCGGTTCCGTGGTTAGATCGCTGAAAGTGAGTAGCACGTTCTTTGCACGCTGGGGTTCGTTCTGAGCGAGGCACTGAATGGCTTCTTTGAGCTGCCACACGCGGTAGTCATCGGCTTGCCCGGCCTTCTGCACACGGTCGAGGAAGGCCGCGAGTTCGATCAGCTTGAACCTCGCGTCCATAAAGCTGAGGTCCACAAGGTTTGTGGGGGCGGGGGCAGTCCAGGCGGTCATGGTTGTGGCTATGGTAGAAAGTGCGGGCGTGGTGTGCAAGTCATGCTTGCCCTACAGCCCCGACTTCATCACACTACGCGCCATGAATACCGGCCCTCTCCTGGTTCGGCATGAAGGACACACGGCGCGCGAGCGCAGCACCTGCGGCTGGCGCGACCGCTTGATCAGCCACGAAGACACCTCTCTCAACCCAGCCGCGTGGGCTCATGCGGTGAACATAGACGGGGCGAAGCTGCACTACCACCAGCGTAGCACCGAACTTTACTATGTGCTGGAGGGCAGCGGCACGGTGTCGCTTGATGGCGTCGAGACGCCGGTGCAAAAGGGTTCGCTAGTCCACATTCCGCCAGGAGTCATTCACGGAGCGAAAGGGAAGATGCGCGTGCTAGTCGTGGGCATCCCGGACATCGCGGAGGACGACTACTTCGAGGTGAGCCAGGGCTGAACACGAGATTGATTTCTCCGTCGCCGGATGCTTCAGGGACACAGGCATTTCCTCGCCCCATGAAACATTTCCTATCCATCGAACAGCTCACCGGCGCGGAGATCGAGTATCTTCTAGCGCGAGCGGCGGACCTGAAACAAAACCGCAAGTCCTCGCCACAGGTGCTGACGGGCCAGACATGGGCGCTCATTTTCAACAAGTCTTCCACTCGCACCCGCGTGAGCTTTGAGGTTGGCATTCGCGAACTCGGCGGCTCCCCCATGTTCCTGTCCGGCGCGGAGATGCAACTGGGGCGTGGCGAACCGGTGAAGGACACGGCACGCGTGCTGGGCCGCATGGTCGATGGCGCGGTGATCCGCACGTTTGCGCAGCAGGATGTGGTCGATTTCGCCCACTACAGCGGGCTCCCGACGATCAATGCCCTGACGGACGACGAGCATCCCTGCCAGATCATTGCGGATTTACAGACCATCGTGGAACAGTTCGGCACGTGGAAAGGCAAGCGCGTGTGCTTCCTGGGCGATGGCGATTGCAACGTGGCGCGTTCCTGGATCTGGTCGGCAGCACGGCTCGGGTTTGAGCTGGTCATCGGTGCCCCCAAAGCCTTCCAACCGGCCGAAAGCTTCATGCAGGGCGTGCCCGGTAGCAGCGTCACGGTAGAAGCCGATGCCGCCAAGGCGGTGGCTGGCTGCGACGTGGTCTACACCGATGTGTGGGTCAGCATGGGCAAGGAAGCCGAGAGCGCCGAACGCATCGAGATTCTGCGGCCCTACCAGATCAATGAGTCGCTGATGTCGCATGCCAACAACGGCGCCATCATCATGCATTGCCTGCCCGCGTATCGCGGCAAGGAAATCACCGACGAGATCATGGAGCAGCACGCGAAGGTCATCTTTGACGAAGCTGAGAACCGCCTGCACGCGCAGAAGGCGGTGATCGTGGAGCTGATGCGTGAACGGAGCTAGGCTGCTTTTTTGACAGGATTTACAGGATGGCAGGATTATTCAGGATTCATCTGATGGATGGCGGTGGGTGCTGGCCAAATGATACCTTTGGGGTTTCGTTATCACAGGCCGCCTCGCCAGACGATGATCCATCCTGCATAATCCTCAAATCCCGTTAATCCTGTCCAGCGCAAACCTCCGCATGACTACCAACTCCAATGCCCCCCTCGGCGTGTTCGACTCTGGTGTCGGCGGCTTGACTGTGGTGCGAGCGTTGCGGGAGTTGCTGCCGAATGAGTCAATCATCTACCTCGGCGACACGGCCCGCGTGCCCTACGGCTCGAAGTCGCCCGATACGATCCGGCGCTTCGCCACGGAGGACACGCAGTTCTTGGTGAATCATGCAGTGAAGGCCGTGGTCGTCGCGTGCAACACGGCGACAGCTCATGCCCTGCCGCACTTGCAGGCGACCTTTCGTTTGCCCGTGATTGGCGTGGTGGAGCCGGGTGTCGAAGCCACGTTGGCGGATCCGAATTGCCAGCGCGTAGGCATCATCGCCACCGCCGGCACGATCCGAAGCTGCGCGTATCAACATGCGCTGGCCATGCAACGGCCGGACATCATCACCGAGGGCAAGGCCACGCCCTTGCTCGTGCCTTTTATTGAAGAAGGCTGGATCGATCACCCGGCCTTGAAGTCCGTGCTGCGCGAGTATGTGAAGCCGATGGTGGACAAGGGCATCGACACCCTGGTGCTCGGCTGCACGCACTACCCGCTGTTGGTGCCCGTGCTGAAGCGCATGTTCGCCAAGGTGCGCTTGGTTGACTCCGCCAGCACCTGCGCCGCGCATGTGAAGCGCACATTGGAAGCCGAGGGCCTCGTGCGCACCGCGAAAGGCAAGCCTACGCTGGACATTCACCTGACCGACTACTCGGAGCAATTCGAAGCGCTGGCGCTGCGCTTCCTGGGCACGGAGTTTGGGCGGATCAAGAAGGCGGTGCTGTAGCGTTGCTCCGGCTATTGAAACGCAGGTAGGGCGCTGTGTCCCACAGCGCCAGATACACGGTGGGCGATCTCGGTAAGTTGTCGTCTCGCCACGTCCAGTGCTTCGGTGGTGGCGGTCAGGGGACAGATCGCCCTACCAACGTGGGATGAATTCGAAGCTACGTTGATGCGGTTGCACAGCCTCCCCTGCTTGCCATCATCCCCGCGTGTACCCCGCCCTGCCAGACCTGACCTCCGATGAACAGCGCCGCTATGCGCGGCATCTGGCGATTCCTGAGTTCGGCATCGAAGCGCAGCAGAAGCTGAAGGCGGCTCGTGTGCTGCTGATTGGCACGGGTGGATTGGGTTCCCCAGCGGCACTTTACTTGGCGGCGGCAGGGGTAGGCACGCTGGGCTTGGTCGATGCGGACACGGTCGATGTGTCCAATCTACAACGCCAGGTGTTGCATGGCACCAAGGACATCGGGCGCAGCAAGCTGGACTCTGCAGCAGACCGGTTGCACGACATCAACCCGCATGTGCAGGTCATCAAGCACGCAGCCATGTTTACGGCGGCAAACGCGATGGACATCGCCCGCGGCTACGACCTCATTCTTGACGGCACGGACAACTTTCCTACGCGCTATTTGAGCAATGACGTGGCCGTGTGGCTGAAGATTCCCAACGTGTATGGCAGCATCCTGCGCTTTGAGGGGCAGGTCAGCGTGTTTGCTCCGCATCTGGGTGGGCCGTGCTACCGATGCATGTCACCGCAGCCACCGAAGCCCGGTCTGGTGCCGACGTGTGCGGAAGGCGGCGTGCTAGGCGTGCTGCCGGGCATTGTCGGCTCCATGCAGGCGCTGGAGGCGATCAAGCTGCTGTGCGGCATCGGCAAGCCCTTGATTGGCAAGCTGCTGCATGTGGACACGCTGGGCATGGCCTTCCGCACGTTCACCCTGCGACACGATGACGAATGCCCCGTTTGCAGTGCCAATCCAAGCATCACCGAACCCATTGACTATGCCGGTTTTTGCGGTCTGCCTTCCACCCCCATGAACAAGATCACCGTCACCGACCTGAAGACCCTGCGCGAGCAACATGCGCCCCACTTTTTGCTGGACGTGCGCGAGCCTGCGGAGTTCGAGACCGGGCGCATCAGCGGCTCCACCTTGATCCCCCTGGGCGAGCTACCACAGCGCCTCGCCGAAGTGCCGAGCAACAAGCGCATCATCGTCCATTGCAAGCTTGGGGGTCGCAGCGCCAAGGCTTGCAATCTGCTCACGACCCATGGCTTCACCAACGTCTGGAATGTCGAAGGCGGCATCACTGCTTGGTCGAACCAAATCGATTCGAGTATTGCTGTGGCGTGAGTGGAAATGGAGTTTTTTGGCTGAGAGCTGAGAGCCAGAACTGCTCCACTGCAATCGCCCTTCGTCATGCTCTCAACACTCAATTCAAGACCCTCAACCAACCCATGAGCGATCTCACCTGGCTGCAAATTTTTCTACCCATGCTGCGCTGCCCCCATTCGCATGAAGCGCTGAGGGAGGCGTCCATCGCTGAGAAATTGCAGGCGGGTCTGCCCGCTGACAAAGACGCGCTGGCCAGCCAACACGGTGCGTATGTGTATCCCGTTGTGGACGGTATTCCGCATCTCCTGCCCACGTCGGGAATCAAATTAGAAAAGTGAAGGTCAAGAAGTGGTGAGCGCTTGGGGCTAGATTGCCCGTTCTCTCATCTGCCATTCGCCAACACTCGAGACTCAGCACTCCCGCTCCATGTTATCCTTCCGCTACCACTGGTTCCTTGTCTTGCTGATGGGCATCGCTATCCCACTGCTCACAGCCAAAACCGAGAAGCCCGGTGAATTTTACCCGTTCTCGAATTTCCCAATGTATTCGACCTTCGAGCCGGAGACCTACTACGTGTATGTCACGGACGCCGCCGACAAGCCGCTGGCCATTGGCACGCTGTTTGGCAAGTCGCCCAGCGATGTGAAGAAAATCTATGATCGTAAGCTCATGACCCTGAAGCCCCGCGAAAAGGGCAAGCGCAAGCTTGAACTGTCCGCGCCGCTGAAGGCGGAGGCAGCAAACGATACGTTGCAGTGGCTCATCGAGAACATCGCCAAGGAGAAAAAGGGCAAGCTCGCATCACTGGGCAAGCTGCGACTGCACGAAGTCGTGATCACTTATTCCGATGGTGTCATTGGCAAAAGCGACACGCTAACCGGCGAACGCGCACTGGCGACTAACCCTGCACCGACTCTCTGATGACCTTGCCTCCCATCATTCAGCGCGTCTGGCACTTCTTCGCGGCCTATGAACCCATGCGTCACGCACGCTGGGAACTGGTGCTCATGCGCGTTATTATTGCCTTGCTTGTGTGGGATACACAAACCGGCTGGGTCTCGCATCTCGATGATCCACCAGCCATCGTGCAAGCGGTCCTGCACAACGCGCAAACTCGCGACTTTAATTACGAAAGCCAGCCGCACCCGAATGGTCTGGGCATGTGGTTCGACCTCACGTGGCTCTCCGAGGATAACATTGAAAAACCGTTGCGCGCTGCGGTGGCCGTTTCGCTGCTGCTCTATGCGCTGGGGGTGCCGTCGGCACTATCACTGCTGGTGCCTTTGTTTTTCGGCGTCGCATCCAGCACGCTGGCGAATTCCCAGGGAGCCATCGGCCATACCTCACAGGTCCTGCACCTGACCCTGCTATCGCTTTGGCTCGCCGGTCTAGGGACACTGTGGTGTCGCTGGAGAAAGAAGCCCCTCGCCAATGGCTTCAGCGCGGGCGAATTCGAGGCTTCGTGGGCCCGCCAGGGCATCATGGCTGGGTATGTGGTGTCCGGCATTTCAAAGCTGCTCTTCTCCGAAGGCAGCTGGTTGACGAGCGCACGCTACCTGCCCCTGCACATTGTGAAGAACCGTGACATGGAGCTTTACGACAAGCTGGACCCCAACGCCGTCTCGCTTGAGTGGCTGCCACAGTTGATGATGGAGCACCCGGTCTGGTGCATTGTGATCTTTGGCCTCGCACTGCCCATGGAGCTGTTCGCCTTCCTCGGATTGTGCAATCGGCGCTCTGCCGCCTTTTTTGGCCTTGGGTTGATCGCCTTCCACGAAACGGTCACGCAGCTAATGAGCCTTTCATTCATCTTCAACAAAGCGCTGCTGCTCGTGTTCTTCGTCGCGCCGTGGTGGTGGGCAGTTCGTCTTTTTCAGCGCAAGCCCGTGCAATGACAGTGACGGCGCGCGGAATCTGCTAGCCATCGCGGCATGGCCCGCCTTAGTCAGCGCCGAACCAACTGCTCTTCCTCGACGGTATGCTCGAAGCCATCAACCTTTCCCACCAAACCACGCGACACGGAGCTGAACCGCTAGTCCTGCTGGACGGCATCCACTTCCTCGCTCCTGGGGGGCATTTCCTTGCCATCGTTGGTTCAGCAGGCAGTGGCAAGACCACGCTTTTGCAAACGCTGGGCGGCCTGTCGCGCGTGCAGTCCGGTGCCATTTTGTGGCATGGGCGCGACATCGCTCAGAACTGGTTGCTGCCGAATGAACTCGGCTGGGTGACCACGGACGAGTCGGTCATGCAACCGCTGATGAGCGCGAAGGAGAACCTTGTCTGCGCTCTGCTATTGGCGGTTGGCGGCATCACCCAGCGCGATGCCTTGCTACGAGCTGAGAAGCTGCTGACGCTGTGCGGACTGGAACAAGCTGGCGCCCAGCGAGTCGCCACCTTGTCAAGGGTGCAGCGTCGGCGGCTCGCCCTGGCGCTCGCCCTGGCGGCTGATCCACCGCTGATCCTGATCGACGAGTTCACGGATGGCCTGGACCCCAAGGGCGAACAGGAGATGCTGACGCTGCTGCAACTCGTGGCAAAAAGCTCGCCACATCACTTGGTCATTCATGCCACGTCTGACCTTTCGCATCTCCCGAGCTATGACAGCGTGGTGGTGCTGCATGAGGGCCGCGTGTGCTTCCACGGCCCTGGCCGCGCGCTGACGCATTACTTTAGCATTGCGAACACCGATGAGCTTTACGTGCGCTTGGCCAAGCGTCCATCTCAGCGCTGGATGGACTCCTGGAACAAGCATCGCGACAGCTACTACGACGCCTTCAAGCTCGCCACTGGAGGCACAGCGGCCGATGGCAAGCTGGCCGCTGCGGATGAAGAGGACAAGCCCGTCGCAGGCCGGCTTAGCTTCCGAGAGCCGAAGGCGGCAGCAGTGGTGGAGCGACCCGCGCCGCCAGCCCCGGCTGAGCGCCCCACCTTTGGCACGCAGGTGCAGGTGCTCATGCTTCGCCGTTGGACGCTCTTCCGCCGCGCAAAGACGCAACTGTGGCGCTATATGGGCCTGCTGCTCGGTCTGCCGCTGATCGCTCTGGTTTTTTTCTGGCCCGCATTGGATGAGATGCGCGCGCTGCACAAGGACGCCTCGGCAGTGCCCCCAGCCACACAGACTTACCTCGCCGCCTTCGCCTCCGGCTTCCTCATGCTACAAGTGCTGATGGTGCTGATCATGGCCGTGCGCAATGGCGCGAATGAGATCGCCAACGAGCGGACGTTGTGGAATCGCGAGCACCGCGCCGGCCTGCGCTCCAGTGCCTATGTGACCAGCAAGCTGTGCTTTGTGCTGCCACTGATCCTGATGCAAAGCGCTTGGCTAGGCCTGTTCGTGGACATGACCACGGGCGGATTGCCAGGGCACAGCGGCAGTCGATTGCTACTGCTCATGCTGACCAGTGCCGCCTTCACCACGCTGTCACTCGGCATGTCCGCCCTCAGCCGCAACCCTGACCGCGCCAGTGCCAGAGCTTGGATGCTTGCCTTTGCTCAGGTGCCCCTGAGTGGCGCACTGCTGGCTATGCCAAGCGGGATGACCACACTCGTGCAGCCGCTCGTCACGGCTTTCTATGCGTGGTCAGGCAGCCTGAGCACTCTAACGGGAACCCCCCTATCTGCACCCATCACCATGCTGAATCCCACCTGGCTTGCCACGCCCGGCATCGCGATTTTCATGCTGCTAGCGCACTTTTTCGTCGGCCTCGGCCTCACGATTTATGGCGTGCGCCGAAGCCGATAAGATGTCAGCACCGTTGCACGAGGACGGCGGCGCTTCCAAGGTTTACCTCTGCGAGAGCCTTCCGCTGCCGGGCCTCGCGACCATCAGGCAGGTGCGCTCTGGCTGGAACATATAGCCAATGCCGAAGTCCAGCGCCTGCCCTTGGCCCTGCTGGTAGGCAGAGATCAGGTCGGGCTGCTGATGCGTGCCGAACATGTCCAGCGTGCCTCGGTAGTTGCCATACAAGTCCACCTTCCATCCCTTGGCCAACAGGTCGCGATACGGCACGCCGGACGGGCATTGCACAATGCCGCGCGAGTTCGTCAGCAAGTAGTTGCGGATGTTGGCGAAGCCGGACTCATGCATGAGGTAGGAGGCGCTTTTCAAGAAGACGGGTGGCCGCCCCAGGCTGGAAACAAACTTTAAAAAGGGGCCCCCCGGCGACAAGCCGCTGTCCGACAGGTCCTGACGGAAGTAGAGCACCCGCTTCAAGCCGCCACCTGGGGCACGCGCACGAATCATCGCGCCCGGAGCGCTGCCACCCGTGCCAGACACGAGCACTGGCTGACCGTTGGCGTCCAGCTTCACGAGGTCGATGGACTCCACCGCATGCCCGCTGCGTGCCATGAAGGTCAGGATCACTGGCAGAACCCCACGGAACCGCGTGCTCACCAGATCGCGGCGCATGTCCTTGGTGATGAAGAAGCTAAACTGCATGGCCGTATTGATGGAGGTCACCAAGCCATCCAGCCCTCCCACCATTTCGTCCGCGCTCAGGTGTTGCAAGGGCGGCAGAGGCTCGCACGGCTCCAGCCCACAAAGCACCACCGTGTCGCTGTGCGGGAAAAAGGCCTGGGCGAACAGGAAGTCTGGGCCGCTAAAAGGGTAGAAGAGCGACGACGAACTGCGCAAGTCGCCGATATGCCCTGGAGCCCAGCTTCGGATCGGGCGCTCGTGCCGCACCTCGAATTCCTTCCACATCTTGTCCAATGAGGCCTGGTGCGACTGCCAGGGCCGCGACTGCCGAACCTCTGAAAAGTGATCCCGCCCAGAGGCTGGCAACCCCGCTAGCAGGCGAGCAGAGTCATCGACCAAGGAAGCATAGCCCGGCACGTTGAAGGCAGCCGAGGCAGGAAACAGCGTCCGGCTTCCCATGGCTGCCTCAGCACGACGCACTGTAGTGGACTGATCGGTCTGGGCTGGCGTGGTGGCTCGAATGAACCGCTGTGTAAATTCGGCTGGCAACTGGCAATTCGTGAGCAGAACCGTGGTTGTTCCCACAGCAGCAAGAATCTTCACAAAGGAGTTTAAGGAGGTGCGCATCGGCTCGGAAACTAGCAAACTCCAGAAATGGTGAAACGACGCTTTAGCTGTGCTAAGAAACTATTTTTTTAATTTTATCCACTGGTTATTACCATTCAACAAAACCCCTCTTCAAGGCTTGGAAATCAAGGAAGGTTAACCTATTGCGGCACCTTCAACTCTAAGCCGTAGCCTAGTTGTTCACAAACCCATTCATTGCGTGGATGATACGCAGCGTTTTGGAGAACGCCGACAAGTCACCACCCTCAAAGGCTCGCCGCCCGATCAAGCACTTTCCTCACGCTGACAGGCCAACGCCGTCCTCGTCGTCATCAATGGCCTCGACATCTCCTGCAAAGACGACCTCATTCTCCGCCTTTTCGTCCAAGGCAGCTGCTTGCTCGCTGTCTACGACCAGGGCGGCGAACTCCTGCTCTTCTTCGTCAGCCTTCTTCCGCTTGCGAGACTTGCGACCACCGACAGGCAATTCATCCACCACGCCATCAGCGGCCACCTTGCCGATCCCGCGCTGACGCTCGATGTTGCTATTCACGTCGTCCTCGCTGGTCATGCGCACGCCGACTGGCTTGCTGACGCCGAATTCCTGCATGGTCACACCGTAGATGACATCCGCGCGGCTCATGGTGCGCTTGTTGTGGGTCACAATGATGAACTGGCTGTTCCCAATGAAGTTCTCCAGCATCTTGAGGAAACGAGAAATGTTCGATTCATCGAGCGGCGCATCCAACTCATCCAGCACGCAGAATGGGCTTGGCTTGACTTGGTAAATCGAGAACAGCAAGGCCACGGCGCACATGCTGCGCTCACCACCGGAGAGCAGGCTGATGGTCTGCAATTTCTTGCCCGGTGGCTTAGCGATGATCTCAATGCCCGCCTCCAGCACATCGCCCTCTTCCAGCATCAAGTCCGCTTTGGCCTGAGCGCCGAATAGCTCACAGAAGTTATTCTGGAAGTTCAGCCGTACCTTCTCAAAGGTCTCGCTGAACATCATCTTGGTGGTGTCGTTGATCTTGGCGATGACTTGCAGCAGCTCTTCCTTGCTCTTCACCAAGTCATTGTGCTGAGTGTCGAGGAAGCGATGGCGCTCTTCGAGTTCTTCAAACTCCTGAATCGCGTCCAGGTTCACAGGGCCGATGCCTTCCAGGCGCTGGCGCAGCTCGGCCACGGCTTCCGCAACGAAGTCCCAATCCTCTTGCGTCAGCTCGGCCTGGATGTCTGGCAGCACGGACTCAATCGCCTTCAACTCCTCCACGCTGACCACGATCTGAGAGTCATCGGCGGCCTCGTTGCCAGCAGTGATTTCGCTCTCGTCCATGACCACCACGTCGGACTCTTCCACCAAAGGAATGTCCTCAGCGTCGGTGTCGGCTTCTACTTCCTCCGCGACGGGCGCGAGTGCCTCAGGAATGGCCTCGACCACGGGCTCCAAGATCGCTTTCCGCACAGGCTCTTCTACCGGGCTTTCGACCTCACTTTCATCGCCGCGGCGCTTTTCTCCGCCACGGGAGCGGCTCTTGCGTTGGTTCGCAATGGAAAGCAGCAAGGCGTGGGGGTCAGGCTCAAAGGTATCCAGGCTGATCTGGTGACGCTCCTGCATTTGGCTCACCACATTCTCCAGACGCAGGTCTACACGTGTCAGCTGCACCTCAGCGCGGCTGCGGCACTCACTCATCTGGGTGTTGTCTTGGCGCAGTTTGCTCAGTTGCGCCTCGAGTTGCGTGACCTTTTCAAAGGCAGCCGTGCGACGATCTGTGGTCTCCGCGCCTTGCTCTTCGACTTCAGACAAGCGCATCCGTTGCTCCTCCACCTGCTCGGCGAGTCGTTGCGATTCACCCTGGCTTTGCAGGATACGCTCGCGCCAGGTTTGCACCTCCTGCTCGTAGCGCAGGATGCTGCCTTGGAGCTCGGCGAGGCGGGATTTCATCGGCGCTTTTTGGCGCTCGATGGCTTGCAGCGCGCTTTGCTCCATGAGCAAAGCGGTGCGCAGCTCGTTAAGGCGCTCATTGCTCTCCAGTTCACGGCGGGCCAGCGCATCGGCTTCGACTTCCAGCTCACGCTCGCGAGCGCGGGCCGTTTCGAGTTGCTCGGAAGCAGTGGCGGCGATCTCACAAAGCTGTTGGATCTGGCTCTCGGCAGCACCCAAGCGCGCGGCGATCTGTTGCTGATCCCACTCGATGCTATCCGCCTTCGTCACCGCCTGCTGAAGGTCGCGCTGCACCACGCTGATCTTGCCTTGGAACTGGCTCAGCGCTTCTCGTGTGCGCTGGCTTTGTTCGCGCAGCATCGCTTCCTCCCGCTGCTTCTCTTCCAACTGCGAGCGCAGTTCGGCCACGAGGTCCTCTTTCTCCATCAGTTGCAGTTCCAGCGCTTCGACTTCCGTCGCTAAGCTGCGCACCTCGCTCTCGCGGCGCAGCGTGCTGGCCGCTTCTTCCTTGGTCGCCCCGCCGTAAATGATGCCATCGGCGCTGATGAACTCACCCCGCAGGGTCGCGATCGCCATCTCAGGAGACGCGCGCTTGATGCGCATGGCGGTGTGCAAGTCCTCGGCGATGACCACACGCGCAAGCAAGTGCTCGATCATCTTCTGTGCACATTCGCGCGCCTTCACCTTTTCCATCGCCCACGCAAGCGCCCCTTCCGGCAGGAATTGACCGTTGAGCTGGGGGCGATTGGCAAAGAAATCCTGGGGAGCCACCGCCGCCTTGCCCATTTTGAGCTGCGCGAGGCGATCCACAATCTGCGAGGCCAATTCGCTCTCGGTCAGCAGCACCGCCTGCAAATGCTCACGCAAGGCGGCTTCAATGGCGGTGATGAACGGCGGATCGACTTCGATGCTGGAAGCGAGGATGCCACGCACGCCGGTGCGATAGACCTCGGCATTGTCCAGGCCGCGCAGCACCGCTTGCGTGCCTTCGGCCAAGCCTTCGCCCTGGGCAATCAGTTGCTTGAGCGCCTCGAAACGTGACTTCCGCTGCGTCGTCGTGCGTTGCAGTTCATTAACTTCGTTGTCCAGAGCGTCCCGTTGGCGACGCTGCTCAGCGATGGCATAAGAGCAGGCTTTGAGCTTCTCATCCAGCTCGTTGCGAGTGGCCTCCTGCTCTTCGATGTTCGCACGGATGCCATCATACTCATGCTGCGCCGTTTCACGGACTTGGGCAGCGGATTGGCGATCCCGAGACAGGGCCTCATGACGCTGGCGATCATTGCTGATCTGAGTGGTCAGGCTCTGCGTTTTGGCCTCGCTGCTGGCGAGCTGGCCGTCATACTGGCGAATGCTCTCCCGTGCGACCCGGCGCTCATGCTCGATGCGCTGACGCTCGGGCACCAAGTCCATAGAGCCGCCCTGGTGCTCGTTCAGCGCCATCTGACGGCCCTCGATGTTTTGCTGAATGACGACGACTTGCTCATCAGCACTGGTCATCTCCCGCACTTGCTGGTCGACTAGGTCACGCGCGGCTTCCATGTCGTCCTGATGCCGATGAATGCGGTGCTCCAGCTCTTCCGTGCGCTCTTTGT
>CAXNNN010000050.1:0-12714 GCA_964203095.1 Verrucomicrobiaceae bacterium
CAAGCGCGGCTGCAAGGAGGCGAAGTCCGCGTTTCACAACTTACTCCACCGTGATGCTGCTACCGCCAGCGCGGCCTTTCACACCGCGATCATACATGCACTCGGCGAAAACTGGAGGCACGATGAAATGGCCGGTGCAGACGGGTTTCACGCGATAGCTAAAGGTCTTCGTCTCGCCCTTCGCAAGGCTGGTGAATAACACCGCACGATCCTCGCGCACATCGACATACTCGGCACCGGGGACAGCATTGGCACCGGGTTTCAAGCCGTTGGGTTCCAACTCAAAACCGCCGGGCATCAGGTCAAGCACCGACACGTTCGTTAGCGCTTCGGGGCTGCTGTTACGCACGCGGATGCGAACCGTTGCACCATCGCCCACACGCAACTTCGTCAGCGTCGCACCATCATCACCCACCATCTCGCGGACGACCTCCAGGCCGTCGTTGAGCGCCGCACTCGTGCCTTTGTCGAAGCCGGACTCAGTGACCTGATAAAATGCACCGAGGTCGCTGCCTCGCTGATCGAGCAGGAAACGCAAGCCGCTCAGGCCTGCGTCAAAACCAGTGCGGCGCAAGCCTTGTCCTTCGGGCAATAGCAGCGAGGGCTGGCCCTTCTTCGGTAGGGCGTTGATCGTGAGTTTGACGCCCGCTTGCTGGGCGAGTTGCGAGTAGGCCTTCAGCGCCAGAATGCCATATGCGGCACTGAGTGTATTGAAGCGGTTCGCGCGAATCGGCTCGGTAACCATGGCCAGGTCATCGTAGTCGAAGCGCTGAGCGATCTCTGGGAAATGCTTGCAGAGCAATGCAAAACCTTGGGCCTGCTTCACCTTCGGATCGGTGGCGTAGTCATGGAACCACGGCTCCAGCTTGGGCTGCTTGTCGCTTTCATTCCACCATGTCCGCATGAGCGACACGCCTTCGTTTTGCTTCTTCAGTAGCCAATAGGTCGCGGCCATGTAGGCGCTAGCCAGGGTGCTGCGCCACTTGGGGTTGTTCTTCTCCAAGGTATCGCGCAGGGCGAGCAGATGGTTCGTTGTTACCTGACCGTTGCGCGTGAGCAGGTAGATCGCAGCGGCCTGCACATCAGCTTGATCGGTGGTGGTCGAGGTGGCGCGTGCCATCTTGGTCAGGTGCTGCAGCGCACTCTCCATCAAGCCATCGGGCAGCGCGTGATTGGACTCCTTCGTTTCGGTCAGGAAGTGCGTCACATACACGCTGAGGAAGTCGAGTTCGGCACCGCCTTGACCCGGCCAGTAGCCAAAGCTGCCATCGCCGTTTTGACGAGCGGCGAGTGAATGCAGTGCACTCTCCAACTGCTCGGCACTCTCGGTCTGATCGAAGCCAAAGTCGGCCTCGCCTGCGAGCAGCAAGCGCGACATCGCACGGCTGGTGATCTGCTCGCTGCACCCGTGTGGATAGTCGGCCACATAGGCTTCCAATCCGCGTGCGAGGCCGAGTGGCAAAGCGCTGACCACGGCTTCGGCTTTGCGGAAATGCGGATACACGATGCGCTCCAGTTTGATGTCCTGTTTCGACGTGCGGAAGTAGCCGCTCTGCACCTCGGTCACATACGGTGCGGCAGGGCGCACACTGAGTGTCGCGCGGCGTTGCACATTCTGGCCAGCGGCGCTGGCGGTGAAGACAATCTCAGCTCCACCGGGCAGATCACGAGCCTTCACACGGAAGCGTGTGGTGCCTTCCTTGCCGGGTTCCAGCGCGAGGTTGAAGGCATCGCGATCAATGATCTCCAACTGCTCGCTGGGCACGGCCTTCAACTGAATCTCGGTGATACCCGTCACACCTTCCAGGTTGTTCGCCACGGTCAGCGAGACATCGAA
Source organism: Verrucomicrobiaceae bacterium (assembly GCA_964203095.1). GTDB lineage: Bacteria > Verrucomicrobiota > Verrucomicrobiia > Verrucomicrobiales > Verrucomicrobiaceae > JAEUHN01. Next base: position 1,838 of record CAXNNN010000050.1, read on the forward strand.
TTCATCACCCGGTGCCGCAAAGGTGGGCACGTTCGGCGTCAGCACTATCGGCCCGCGCACGGTGCTCTTGGTTTCGGCCGCACCGACTTGCTGCGCACTCACCGCGACGGCCATCAGCTTCAGGCTGCCATCGAAGTAATCAGGCAAGGTATACGTCGTCTCATGACGGTCGGGTCCGCACTCCAGCAGGCCGCTCCAGAAGACCACGGGTGCTTCCTTGCGCCGCTTGAAGGGATTCAGGTTCAGCTTCAGCGCCTCGTCTTCATCACCGCCGAAAGCGCTGCGCGAGAGCAGCGAGAACTCGGGCAGGATGAGGTCGAGCAACTGATGCGTTTCGACCTCGAGCTGACGCTTGCGTAGGAAGTGCTTCAGCGGCTGCGGCAGCTTGTAGTTAGTGATGTTGTGAATGCCTTCATCGACGCCAAAGACGATGATGCGCGCCGGCTGCGTGCTCTTGTAACCAATCTTCAGCAAATCACCAGGCTTGGCCTTCTGCGGCACGTCCAACTCGACGACCATGCGGCGTGCATCGGGGTTCGGTGAGAAGGGACGCACCGCGTAGCTGAGCGGACTGGCGAAGACTTCCGGCGAGTCCAGCGCGCGCACGAAGGTCACATTCACATAGCCGGTAGCTTCGAGTCCTGGTGGCACCAGGATGGTCTGTGTGCTGGCGGTGGTGGGGCTCTTGAACCACTTCCAAGCGCGCACGTTCTCGCGCTCGATGGTGATCAAGCCCGCGCCGGTATAAGGCGCGTTCAGGCTCAGTTCCAGGGGCTCGCCGCTGTTCCAAGAATCCCGCGCCAGCTTCATCTCCAACTCAGCATCGCGCTCCAGACTGCGGCCCGGATCACCCTTGCCAATGACGCTGAAATCGCACGTGCTGACGATGTTCCCATCGCCATCCAGCAACTCGACACGGAACTCACCCGCCTCGCTGGTCGGAAGCATAAACTCTGCCCCGGTCGCAGACAGGGCAAAGGGTTGCTCCAGCGTGGTCTTCTCACGCTTCGTCGAAACGTAGGCGCTTTTGCCATTCTCCTGCGTCGTCAGAATGTTAACATGGCTGATGCAAACAACGCGTGCCGTCAGCGCGGGTGCTGCCAGGGGCTTCACATCTGGCCCGATGCATAGGAAGGCCAAGCTGCGCGGCGTGTCCTTGCCGATGTAGTCCAGATTCGCCTGCTGCTTGTAACCGATGGCGAAGGGCATGGGCGCGACCAGCACGCTTTGGGCGCTCTGCACACTGCGACCACCCTCGGCTTCGAAGCCTTCCGCAATGAATTGTAGATGGAAGCTACCGCAACTGAATCGTTCCAGCGCGAGGTCGAACACGGCTTCGCCTTTGTCATCGGTCTTGAGTTCACCCAGATCGACCTTCTTGCCGGGCGTGGTGTCTTCCTCGCTACCTTCGTCAGCGGTCAATTCCAAGGCTTTGCGATTGTGGAAGATGTGGTCGGGGAAGGCATCGAAGGCAAAATCTGCCGGGCTGAGAACGAGGCGCCCAGTCACGCGACGATTCGCTGCGGGGAAGCCAAACAAGGTCTCCAGGCGCAGGTTCGCCTTCACGTCCTTCGGCTGCACCCAGGCAAGGCCGGAAGCTGCGCTGAGCGCGCTGCTGAGCTTCATGCGATCCGGCTGGAAGTCTTCCAGTCGGAAGGCTGCACGACCAATGCGACCGCTGTATTCGTCATTCGCATCGGCCAGTATCAGGCGCACTTCATACTGCCCAGTGGAGTCGTTTTCCTGCGAGGTGTAGTTCCACTCGAAGAAGCCATCTTCGGGCAGCGTGATCTCCTCGGTCGCTACCTCGGCATCCTTGGCATTCAGCACACTGATGCGCAGCGGTAAGCCATCAAGTTCGCCGCTCCAATCGCGCCGCCGCACGATGCCGCTAACATGCACTTCGTCGCCAGGACGATACACGCCGCGCTCGGTGAACAGGAAGGCATCGAGCTGCTCCTTCTGCGACGAAAGGATGCCGCTCGTGTCGAAGCGCGAGTAGTTCACGCGCCGGTCGCGGTGCTGGGTCTCTTCGTATTCGTCGAGCTGTGCAGGCACAAAGGGCAGGAAGGCTAGGTCATTGCCAAGACGTGCGGCGATGGCCACGGGTTCCTTCTCCTTTTTCAGGTGCTCCAGCGACGCGAGACGCACATGGCCTTCGACATCGGTGGTGCCTTGCACGAGGAACTCACTATTGCGCGCCAGCACCGTGATTGGCACACCGGCGGCAGGATCACCCTTGCTAATGCTTTGCAGGAAGACATCGCGCTCGCCATTGGCCGAGCGCTTCGCGATCATGCCAAGGTCAGTGATCAAGATGAAGCGTCGCGCCTTGGTCGTGGGCTCGTCGCCTTCGTCGTTCTCGCCGTCGTCTTCTTCATCCAGCGGCACCCATTTGGCGATGGTTGGGTCGGGGTCCTTGGCGTCCTCGTCTGTCACTTCCGCTCCTTCTTCGGGTTCCTCGCGCGGCTTCACGCCTTCCACGATGATGAAGAACATGCCACGGGAGCTATCGCGGTCGGCCTTGTCCACGCGTGCCAGAGCCTCGGCGAAATCGAAGGTCGTGTAGTTCGCCTGGTAGTCGTTCTGCTTCGGCACGTCGATGATCTCGCGGTGGAAGTGCGCGATGTTGTGCTCGTCCAATCCGCTCCAGAACTTGGGTGAGTCAAAGCGCCCCTGGTTGAAGCTGGCCAAGTGATTCACCTGAGTCGAGGGCACACGGGCGAGCGTCACACGCAAATGCTCAAGCCCGCGCGACTTGAGCGAGATCTTGCGCTCACCGTTCAAGGCAAGCACGCCGCCTTTGCCCAGGATTTCGACTTCCTGTGGGAAGGTGGGCACACTGGCGATAGACACGTGATCCTTGGCCAGGATGAAACCGCCGAGCGCCTTCGCGCCTCGCTTCACCTTGATGAAGAGGAAGCCAGGGCGCTGTGCGATGAACTTGAAGCCGTGGCGCGTGGAGAGCTGAGCATCATCGCCTTCGCTGACCTCGACAGGCTTCACCTGCACGCGTTGCGCCAGCTTCATGATCGCAGGCGTGACCTCGCCCACAGCTTCCCATTGGTAATCCTCAACCGCATCTTCCTTGCCGATCTTGGTCTTGGGCAGCAACCAGACTTCGAGATGCGCGGCGATTTGGTCCAGCGCTGCGTAGCCGCTAGTATCAACAAAGAGGAACTGCTCTGGCTCGCCTTCCTGCGTGCGAATCAGTTCGGTCGAGGTGCCTTCGATACTGAAGCCGCTGTTGATGTCCGGCACGCGAACCTTGGCGGTGGCTTCGTCGCTGCGAGCGCCACTCAAGGTGCTTTTCAAGCCTGCTGCGAGGGTAAGCTTGAGATAGTCTTCCTTCTCGGGAATGGCGATGCGTGCGCTGCTCACGTAGAACAGGCGATGGTCTTGGGTGTCGGCTTCCGTGATCTCGAACAGCTTGTCCGGCATCTTGCTACCGACATTGAAAATAGGCGATTGGCCGAGCACCTCCACGCTCAACGCTTCCTCTACATCACTGAGCTTCATCGGGTGCGTGAAGCGCAGATTGGCGGTGACTTGATGCTTGTCCGGCTGCTTCAGGTCGGTGCTGAAGGCCGATTCCTCCCACGCGGCTTTGAGCGCTGGTGTGGTGAAGCTCCAGGTCGATCCATCTTTGAAGATGGCTTCCTTGGCGAGTTGTGTGGTGTCGATGCCAACGGTGAAAGCCGTGCCCGCAGGCCAGTCGGCGCTGGGTGTGAAGACGAGGCGCTTGTCATCCTCCCACTTCCACACACCTTCATGCGTCGGTGACAGGCGGATGCCGGGGGCGTTGTCTTTATCCACGTGCTCGAGCTTTGCCGTGGCCTTGTCGAACACCAAGACAATCGGCTTGGGTTTCGGCTCTCCTCTGACGACGGGTGTCAGGTCGGGTGCGGTCAGCTTGGCCGTGATGGCGCGTTCCTCGGTGAATTGGCGTTCGCGCGTGCGGTGCTGGTCCCACCACTGCCAGCTTTTCATCGCGCCAAAGCCCGTGACCCCGAGCATGATGAAGGCAAAGACAATGCGCGCCGGATACAATCGCAGCCAGTTCCAGGTCCCCGTGATCCAGGCCGGAGGTGTGTAACGCACCTCCCCGAACAACGCTCGCGCCAAGTGACCCAACCGGCGCGGCTGCAAGACTGAGAACCATCGTGACATAGTGGCCGGATTAACGCCGAAGTGCGCCCCCCTCACAAGTGACAATTCTTACGCCTTTCGTCGGGTGGCGTGGAACGACAGCCTCTCGGCGACGGGTTGACCTTTGTGATGGCGAGATGCTGCCATTCCATCGCCGTGCTCGTGAGATACATCGCTGTCTCGCTGCGTATCCCTCGCCCTCATGAAATTCCACGCTGCTCTCCTAGCCCTCGCGTTACCCCTTTTCACCCTAGCCGTCGATGGCGACGGCTTCACGCCTTTGTTCAATGGCAAGGACCTGACTGGCTGGCGGCCCATCAATGTAGCCAAGGACACCTTTCGCGTGCAGGACGGCATGATCGTCACCACGGGCGTGCCCACAGGCTTCATGGCCACGGAGCGGATGTATGAGAACTTCGTCATCGAGCTGGACTGGCGGCACCTGAAGGAGGGCGGTAACAGCGGCTTGTTCATTTGGGGCGAGGGCTTGCCTGCGCCGGGCGTGCCGTACGCGAAGGGGATCGAGGTGCAGATTCTCGACCTCGGCTATGAAACCCAAAACCCGGGCGGCGCGTGGCAGTGGTTCACCTCGCACGGGGACATTTTCCCGATCTGGGGCGCAACGATGACGCCGCAGCCACCGGTCGCAAAAAAGGGCTCGCGGGCCTTCCCCAGTGAGAAACGCGTGAAGCCCTCGCCGGAGTGGAACCACTACCGCGTGACCTGCAATGCGGGCGAGATTCGCTTGGAAGTGAACGGCAAGGAAGTGACCGTGGGCAAGGACTGCGTGCCGCGCAAAGGCTTCATCTGCCTGGAAAGCGAGGGCAGCGAGGCACACTTCAAGAACATCCGTGTCAAGGAACTGCCTGCCACAGGCGCGACCCCGGAGCAGACGGCGGAGGCTTATGCAGGATTCACACAGATGTTCAATGGCACCGACTTCACCGGCTGGAAGCTAACGGATGCAATGAAGGACGTGTGGTCCGTGAATGGTCTGAATGTCACAGCCAAGGCGGATGTGAAAGGCAGCAATCTCGACCTCTGGAGCGAGAAGAGCTACAAGGACTTCACGATGGTGGCGGACTGGAAGTTCGTCAGCAAGCCGAAGAAGAAACTGGTGAACAAGATCGCGCCCAATGGCGAAGAGCCCATCCTGGGGGCTGACGGCAAGCCCGAGCAAATCGAGGTGGAAGAGCCTGCAGACAGCGGCATCTACCTGCGCGGCAGCAGCAAGGCACAGGTCAACATTTGGGTCCGCCCCATCGGCAGTGGTGACATTCGCGGCTACCGCGTGGACAAGACCTTGCCCATGGACGTGCGCACCGCGTGCACGCCGAAGGTGGTGGCCGATGCGAAGCCTGGCCAGTGGAACCGCTTCTTCATCACTATGAAGGGCAACCGCTGCACGGTGGTGCTGAACGGTCAGACCATCATCGACAACGCGCAACTGCCCGGCGTGGCGGCGGAAGGCCCCGTGGCACTGCAATACCATCACGACGCGATTCAGTTCTCGAATGTATACATCAAGGAACTGTAAGCCCTATTGAAATATGGGGATTCAGGGGGCGTTTGTCCACCCATGAGCCTGAATCCCCTCTTCATTAAGCTCGCTGCTGTCAACCTCTGCGCCTCGTTCGCGATCTCCGCGCCAGTTGACACGTCCAGCGCGGCTAAAAACATCGATGCCATCCTGGCCAAGGATTGGGCCGCCAACAAGCTGCAAGGCAATCCCGCGTCCGACGACACCACCTTCGTTCGCCGTCTTTACCTTGATGTCATTGGGCGTATTCCCACCACCCGCGAAGCCGATGCCTTCTTGTATGACAAAGCCGCCGACAAGCGCGTGAAGCTGATCGACAAGCTGCTGGGCTCCGAAGCCTATGTGCAGCACAGCTTCAATTACTGGGCCGACGTGCTCCGCGCGCAGTCCAACGGCAACCAGGCCGGTGCGATCACTGGCGCGGCTTATACGAACTTCATCAAGGACAGCCTGCGCGAGAACAAGCCGTATGACCAGTTCGTGCGCGACATGGTCGCCGCGCAGGGCAAGGCGTGGGAGAATGGTGCCATCGGCTATTACATGCGCGATCGCGGCATGCCGTTGGACAACATGGCGAACACCGTGCGTGTCTTTCTCGGCACCCGCATCGAGTGCGCCCAGTGCCACAATCATCCCTTCGACAAGTGGTCGCAGATGCAGTTTTACCAAATGGCTGCCTACACCTATGGCGTCCAGACTCAGGACTATTATGGCGGCACATTGCAAGGCGTGCGTGACTTGCTCGAGGAGCAGGAGAAGACGATCCGCGCATCGTTCAAGGAACCGCAGCGTCCGCAGCGGGTGAAGACCAACAAGATGACCAAGGAAGACCGCGTCGCAGCGGAGAAGGAATACGTGGCCAAGCAAAAGCAGTATGAGCTGGCCATGCGCGAGGTGAATAAGAAGCGCGAGGCGGCACGCCAGAAGTTCCGCACTGAGAGCCGTGGCTACCAGGAGTCCATGCGCGACGTGTCCGACACCATGCGCTACACCTCCGTGTCGCTTCGCGACCGCAAGGTGCAGCTGCCGCACGATTACCAGTATGCCGACGCCAAGCCCAAATCGTCCGTTGAGGGCAAGGTCATGATGGGCCACGAGTGCAACACGCTGCCCGGCGAGACGCCCTTGGAAGCCTATGCGCGCTGGATGACCAGCCAGGACAATCCTCGTTTCACGACCGTGATCGCTAACCGCATGTGGAAGCGCGTTTTCGGCCTCGCCTTGATCGAACCACTGGACGAGCTGCTGGACACCACGGCGCCGATGAATCCCGAGCTGCAGAAGCACCTGGAGAAGCTGATGGTCGAGGTGAAGTATGACATGAAGGCCTTCCAGCGCATCCTGCTCAACACCAGCACCTACCAGCGCCAGGTGACACGCGAGGAGCACGCCCCCGGCACCATTTATCACTTCACCGGTCCGCTCCTGCGTCGCATGACTGCCGAGCAGATGTGGGACTCCTTCGTGACCTTGATCAATCCGAACCCGGACATGATCAACCAAGCCACGCGTGAGGCCATGGAGCAGCGCATTCTGCAGGCCAAGAAGATCGCCGATAGCGTGGATACACTGACGCCGGAGGAAGCGCTGGTCGGCTTCAAGAAATCCGCCGACATCTACAGCACCAACCGTGAGCGCACCGACAAGCAGCAGAAGCTCTATGCCGAAGCCCGCGCCGCAGCGAAGGAAGCCAAGGACGCCGCCGAAGCCATGCCGGAAGGCCCCGCCAAAACGGTGGCCATGGAGAAGGCCAACGACTTGCGCAAAAAGTCCGACGAGATTCGCAGCGAGGTGAATCGAATTCAAAACGAAGGCCGCAAGGTGACGTATGCTGAAGTGATCACCACCGGTCAAAAGAAGCTGTATGAGAAGGTCACCGGCAAGCCCTTCCAAACTGTGTCCCTAGTGGCCAGCAAGGACGGTGGCGATGCTAGCCCTGCCATGATGAGCGGCGGCGGCGAAAGCATGATGATAATGGCCAACGGCGTGAAGACCGAGAAAATCATCATTCCAGGCTATGACCGCAAAGAGCTGACCGCTGAGGATCGCAAGGCCGTGGATGAGCGGACCAAGGCCGCCTATGCTGAGGAGGCGGAGTTTTTCGGCATCACCGACAAGAAGCAGGTGAAGCAATACTTTGAAGAGCGCGGCAAGGTAAACCGCAACTGGCTGCGTGCCGCCGAAATTGAAAGCCCTGCGCCGCGCGGTCATTACCTGCGTGAGTTCGGCCAGAGCGACCGGGAAACCATCGAGAACGCGAACAACGAAGCCAGCGTGCCCCAGGCTCTCGCCATGATGAACGGTCAGCTCATGCCTGCCATCATCGGCCGCTACAGCCAGCTCATGCTGAACGTCAACAAGGCCCCGTATCCCGATGAGAAAGTCGAGGCTGCCTACAAGGCCATCCTGTCCCGCAAACCAACTGCTCGTGAAAAAGAACTGTGGCTCAAGGCCCAGGACAGCGGCCTCAGCACCATGGAAGACCTGATCTTCTCGCTGCTGAACACGCAGCAATTCATCTTCATTCAATAATCACCCTGCGCCCTGCTTTTATGAAACAAGAACTCGCTACCCAACTGCTCCGCTCTGGCGAAATCACGCGTCGTGACTTCGCTGCCAAGACTGCCTCCTCCCTGCTGGGCGTGGGCTTGCTTGGACAGTCGCTCACCAACAAAAGCTTTGCTGCCTTCGAGGGGTCATCGAAGCTCAAGCAGGTCGCCACGGCCAAGAATGTCATCTATCTCTACATGAGCGGCGGTCAGAGCCACATGGACACTTGGGATCCCAAGGAAGGTGTGGAGACGGCGGGTCCGACCAAGCCGATCAAGACTAGCGCCGATGGCGTGCGCATTTCCGAATACCTGCCGCTGACCGCCCAGCAGATGCATCACGGCACCGTGCTCAACTCCGTGACCTCCACCCAGGGCGCGCACGAGCAGGGCAACTACATGATGCACACCAGCTATGACATGCGCGGCACCATCCGTCATCCGGCGATGGGCGCATGGCTCAATGTGTTCCAAGGCGGCGGCAACAGCACGCTGCCAAACTTCGTCTTCATCGGCAATGATAGCCGTCACCCTGGCGCTGGCTTTTTCCCTGCCGCGCAGGCCCCGCTTTATGTGAACAATCCCGAGAACGGCCTCAAGAATGTGAAGCTGCAACCCGGCCTCACCGAAGACAAGTTCCAGGCACGCATGAAGCTGGCTGATGACTTGGACAAGGACTTCCGCAGCACCTTCCCCCATCGCAACGTGAAGGCCTATACCGACATGTATGACGACGCGATGGCCATGATGAAGTCGGAAGACTTGAAGGCCTTCGACCTCACCGAAGAGCCCGCCGCACTGCGCGCTCAGTATGGCAAGGAATCCTTTGGCCAGGGCTGCCTGCTCGCCCGTCGCTTGGTCGAGCGCGGTGTGCGCTTCGTGGAGGTCAGCCTCGGTGGCTGGGACACGCACAATGCGAATTTCGTCGCTGTGCCAGAGCGATGCGACACGCTAGATAAGGCCTTGTCCGCGCTGATCGGTGACCTCTACAACCGGGGTCTGCTGGAGGAGACGCTGATCGTGCTAACCTCCGAGTTTGGTCGCACACCCGACATCAACCAAAACGCCGGTCGCGATCACTACCCCAAGGCCTTCTCCGCCGTCATGTTTGGCGGTGGCGTTAAGGGTGGCTACACCTACGGCAAGACCGACAAGGAAGGCCGCGAGGTCGTCGAGAACAAGGTCAAGATCCCTGACCTCAACGCCTCCATCGCGTATGCCCTGGGCCTGCCTCTCGACCAAGTCATTTACAGTCCTAGCAAGCGTCCCTTCACCATCGCCGACAAGGGCCAGCCAGTGCTCGACCTGTTCGCGTAACTGAAGGCTCACTTACCGACTTCGAAAAGGCGGGTGCGAAAGCATCCGCCTTTTTGTTGAGTGCGCACCATCCCCGCCCACACTGCGCGCCTCATGCCGAAGCCCACTGATATTCGCGTTCGCGAAGCCGCTATTTACTTCCTGCCGATCACACTGCGCGTGCCGCTGAAGTTCGGTCCTGAAACGGTCGACAGCGTGGTCTGTCTGCGCGTGAAGGTTACGGTCGAAGGTCGCGATGGCCGCACGGCCGTGGGTTGGGGTGAGACGCCGCTGAGCGTGTCTTGGGTTTGGCCCAGCACTTTGACCGTCGCTGAGCGTGCGCGACGCATGGAGGCGTTTTCTCTGCGTGTGGCGAAGCTGCTGGTGGACTGCGGTTTGCAAGGACATCCGATGGAGCTTGGCCATGACTTCCAGCATCAGCATTTGCTGCCCGCGCTCGAATCGGAGAACGCTGCGAGCACCGGAGCACCCATGCCTTACCTCGGAGCGCTCGTGGCCTTCAGTGCCTTTGATATCGCCGTGCACGATGCCTTTGGCGTGCTGCACAACCGCGATGTGTATGCGACTTACAACGCCGACTTCATGAACCGCGACCTTAGCGCGTTTGTTGAGGCCGAAGCGGGCAGTGACTTGTCGTTTAGCGGACGTTACCCGCAAGACTACTTTGTCACGGACGTGCCGAAGCAACTGCCGGTGTGGCACTTGGTAGGTGGTGTCGATGCGCTGGAAAAATCGGACCTCACCGGCAGCGAACCGAACGACGGCTATCCTGTGTTGCTGGATGAATGGGTGAAGCGCGATGGCTTGACCTGCCTCAAGATCAAGCTGCGGGGTACTGATGCCCCATGGGACTTCGAGCGCATGGTGCGCGTGGGTCGCATCGGCTTTGCCAAAGGTGTTCGCTGGCTCAGCGCGGACTTCAACTGCACGGTCAAAGACCCAGCCTACGTAAACGAGATCATGGACAAGCTGCTGCGCGACGAGCCGGAGATCTATGCGCGCACGTTGTATGTTGAGCAACCTTTCCCCTATGACTTGGAGGCGAATCAGATCGACGTGCGCAGCGTGTCGGCGCGCAAGCCACTGTTCCTCGACGAGAGCGCGCACGACTGGGAGTTTGTGCGTCTGGGTCGCCGTCTTGGATGGAGCGGTGTGGCGCTGAAGACCTGCAAGACGCAGACTGGAGCGCTGCTCAGCCTCTGCTGGGCCAAGGCGCACGGGATGCCGCTGATGGTGCAGGACTTAACCAACCCGATGCTGGCGATGATTCCGCATGTGAAGCTGGCCGCTCATGCTGGCACGATCCAGGGCGTGGAGTGCAA